>NZ_JBITRU010000008.1:139425-280986 GCF_044540255.1 Streptomyces sp. NPDC086080 | reverse complement strand
GCGCGGGCCCCGCCGGCCCCCCGCCCCGCCCGCCCCCCCCCCCCCCCCCCCCCCCCCCCCCCCCCCCCCCCCCCCCCCCCCCCCGGCCCGTCACCCGTGGGGGGCTAGCGGTAGGTGATGTCGGACGACGCGTACTTGCAGTACGTGCTGTCGGGGCCCGAGCCGTTGCTGCTCGGCTCCTTGCCGGTGTTGTTGCCGATGTACTTCTGGCAGGGAACGATCTTCTTGCTGCTGTCGCTGATGATCGTGATGTTCCGCAGGGTCGCGCTGTCGCCGTAGTTGGTGTTGATGCCGGCGATCCTGCCGCCCTTCCAGTTCACCTCGATGGTGTTGAGGTTGATCGTCCGCTTGTACTGCGTGGAGCAGTTGCCGCAGGAGCGGACGAAGGTGCCGAAGTTCTTGACCGCGAAGTTCGACACGTTCAGCGTTCCGGCGCCGTTGAACTGGAAGACCTTGTCACTGGCTTCCTTGGCGCCGCCGCCGCTGACGGTGTAGACCGAGCCGGACGACTTGCCCTTGAACGTGGCGGCGTCCTCGCCGACGTCCTCCCACCAGACGTTCTGCAGCGTGCAGGAGCCCTTGCAGTGGATGCCGTCGGCCGCGGGGGCGCCCAGGATGACGTTCTTCAGGACCGCGCCGTCCGCCAGCTCGAGGATCGGGCCCTGGTCCTCGTCCTGGCCGCCCGAGCCCAGGTCGCCGGTGCCGTAGAGGCGCTTCATCGCGTAGTCCTTGGTGCCGGACACGGAGATGGTGGAGGAGACGCCCTGGCTGCCGTTGGGGGTCGGCCAGGTGGCGGCGCCCGCCGGGGCGGCCCCTGTCGTCATGACCATGCCAAGGGAGAGTCCCAGGGTGGCGAGTGCACCCGTCAGCGCGCGCCCGCGGGTGCGTGGTCGTGTCGTGGGAGTCATCTCGTTCCTTCTGTCGTGGTGTGGGGGTGTCCGGCCATGCATCTGAACGGAGTTCGTGATGGTGGCCGTGACGTGACAGGCGGGATGCGCCGGTCACGCTGCTGAACGGAACGTATGGGGAAAGCGCTTTCTGGTCAACGTCGAAGGTGGATCATATTCGGCCAGGAAGCGGGCGGGGATCTTCCTCGCATGTCCGGCCCCGGTGATCAGGCGCCCGGCGGCGACCGGCGCGGCTTCTCGTCGCGCACCGGCGCGGTGCGCGAGGGTGGCCGGGACCGGCCGGGATGTGCCCGCCGGAGGCGTTGTCGCTGGTGGAGACGGTGAGCAGGTCGGTGCCGTGGGCGTGCGGTCCGCAGACGCGGCGGACGGTGCCGTCCGCGGGCCGGCCGGACTCCTCGGGCCGCCGAGTGGCCGAAAAGCGGAAGAGACAGGCTCGGGGTCAGGTGTCGGCCGTACGGGCCGTCGACGGAAGGGGCTTCCCTTCAGGGAGCCTGACGGTGTCCCGGCCGAGGGAGGACGCCCGGTTTCGCCTCGGCTGTTCGATCGCCCGGCCGGTGTCTCCCGGGGCGGCACGGTCCGCGCTCCGCTGACAGGGTGCCGTCCCGCCGGGCGGGGGCGTGTTCTCCAGAGGGAAACTGATCACACCGTTACGTTGCGTGTGTGCTCGAAGCATCTTTTCTTCATCTTTCCGATCGCTCTCCGGCGGAGGGTGCGGTGTCCGTGTGGCCCGCGTGGGAGGTACGGGAGGGGGAGCGGGCGACCCGGTGGCTCCATGTGCGGCTGGACTTCGGCGACGGGGCCAGGATCGACGCGCTCGCGACGGTGTGCGAGGGAGGGGTCTGTGTGGAGGACGTCCAGGCCCGGCCGGCGCTCGCCCTGGAGGACCTGGCCGTGTTCGCCGACTGGATCGAGGGCCCGCTGGCACGGGCCTGCGGCGACGGGACCGGGCCGGACTCCGGTGACGGGACGGGCGCCCACCGTGACGGCTCCGCCCGTCCCCCGGAGCCGTGCGAGCGGCGTCTCGTGGCACGGGCGTACCGCGAGGCACAGGAGCGGGGCGCCGATCCGGTCCTCGCCGTGATGGACGCCACCGGGTACAGCCGGCGCGGCGCGCTCCGGCTCATCGGCCACGCGCGGGACGCCGGTCTGCTGTCCCCGCGGCACGCGCGCCGCTGAGCGCGGCCGCCGGCCCGGCAGCGGGCGCGCGGCCCTCACCCGCCGGCGCGGGGGATCCGGTCGGGCACCCGTCGGCGCACCGTCACAACAGGTCGCGCATCCGGCTGATCTCGCTGGTCTGCTGTGCCACCACGTCGTCCGCCATCTCCTCGATCCAGATGTTGTTGCCCTGTCCCTTCACCTCGGCCGACATGGTGATCGCCCCCTGGTGATGGGTCGTCATCAGGGTGAGGAAGAGCTGGTCGAAGGCCTTCCCGTCGGCCGCCCGCAACTGCTTCAACTGGGCCTGTGTGGCCATCCCCGGCATCGTCGCGTGGTCGTGCCCGTGCCCGTGCCCGTGCCCGTGCTCGCTGTCCCGTTCCGGCTCGTCGTGACTCTTCAGCCAGCCCTTCATCGCCTCGATCTCCGGCCGCTGGGCGGCGGCGATGCGTTCGGCCAGTTTGACGATCTTCGACGACTCGGCGCGGCCCGGCACGAGTTCGGTCATCTCCAGGGCCTGGGCGTGATGCACGATCATCATCCGCGCGTAGGACACGTCGGCGGAGTTGGGGGAGTCGTCCTCCGCGCGCTGCCGGGACGCCTCCTCGGCCGACAGGGTCCGGTTCTCCTCACCGGGCGCGCCCGGCGCGATGACCGAAGGGCCGCCCGCCGCGGAGGACCTGGTGTCGTCCGTGCCGGAGTCGCAGCCCACGAGCCCGAGTACGGCCAGGGCGGTCAGCCCGAGGGCGGCGGCGGACAGGCGTGGCGCATGGCGGTGGTGCACAAGGACCTCCTGCGGCTGGGGCGGTCCCCTCCGGGGGAGGGGCGGGACACCTCGCGAATGACGACGACCGTCCTAGCACGCTTCCGCGCGACATTGATCAGAAAACTTCGCCGCGATGGCGTTGCCCTCTGTTGGTATGTGCATGCCGAAGACGATACTGCCGGAGCGAAAACCGTTCCGACGTGAACGGAACCAGGGAGGAAACAGTGATCCTGTTGAAAGGTTCCCGAACCCGGCGCAGACGACTGGGAGTTGCCACGGCAGCCGGTGGTCTGCTCGCCGCCCTGCTCACCGCCTCGCCGGCCGCGGCGATCCCCGACCCCGGGGACTCACCCACTGCTCAGAAGGAGGTCTCCCGCAGCGACCAGGCGGAGGCCCGCAAGGCCATCGAGAGCGGCGAGATACCCGGCCAGGACGAGATCGTCCACTCCGACAACCTCCGGCACGTGGCCAACATCCCCAAGGACGTGCTGTCCGGCACCAACTCGGACCTGGCCTTCCAGGGCCGGTACGCCTTCGCCGGAAACTACGACGGCTTCCGCATCTTCGACATCGGCAACCCCAAGGCGCCCAGGACGGTGGCCCAGGTCCTGTGCCCGGGCTCGCAGAACGACATCTCCGTCTCCGGCGACCTGCTCTTCCTGTCCACCGACTCCTCGCGCAGCGACAGCAGTTGCAACAGCACCACGCAGCCGGCCACCGAGAAGTCCTCGTGGGAGGGAATGAAGGTCTTCGACATCAGCGACAAGCGGAACCCCCGCTACGTCGCCGCCGTCGAGACCGCCTGCGGCTCGCACACCCACACGCTGGTGCCCGAGCGCAGGAACGTCTACGTCTACGTCTCCTCGTACTCACCGAACGCGGCGTACCCGGACTGCCAACCGCCGCACGACGGCATTTCCGTGATCAAGGTGCCGCGCAAGGCCCCGCACAAGGCGGCGGTTGTGGGCTTCCCGGTGCTGTTCCCCGGTGAGGGCCCGGACGGCGGCGGCAACCCGGGCGGGCCCACCAACCCGGGTGTCTCCAAGACCACCGGCTGCCACGACATCACCGTCCTGCCCTCGAGGGACCTGGCCGCCGGTGCCTGCATGGGTGACGGCATCCTGTTCTCCATCAAGAACCCGGAGCGTCCCCGGGTGATCGACCGGGTGCAGGACAACGTCAACTTCGCGTTCTGGCACTCGGCGACCTTCAACCAGAATGCCCGCAAGGTCGTCTTCACCGACGAGCTGGGCGGCGGTGGCGCGGCCACCTGCAACGCGGAGATCGGTCCCGACCGCGGCGCGGACGGCATCTACGACATCGTCGGCAGGGGCGAGAGGAGCAAGCTGGTCTTCCGCAGCTACTACAAGATCCCGCGTCACCAGGCGGACACCGAGAACTGCGTGGCGCACAACGGCTCGCTGATCCCGGTCCGGGGACGGGACCTGATGGTCCAGGCCTGGTACCAGGGCGGCGTCTCCGTCTGGGACTTCACCAACTCCTCGAAGCCCAGGGAGATCGCGTACTTCGAGCGCGGCCCGCTGTCCACCGACCGCGTCGTCACGGGCGGTTCCTGGTCGGCGTACTACTACAACGGCTACATCTACTCCAACGACATAGCGAAGGGCTTCGACGTCCTGAAGATCGACGACCGGCGCACGGACCCGGCCCGCTGGGTCCACCTGCGCGAGCTCAACGTGCAGACGCAGCCGGACTACTTCGACTGAGCGTCCGGTTCCGTCGCGAAGAACCGGGCCATGTCCGTCCGGTCCTTCGCGCACGTCCCGCCGGATGCTCCGGTGTCCGGCGGGACACCCATCTCCCAGTCGAGCCGGTACCGCTTGAACAGCTCCGCGCGCAGTACGGGTACGGGGAGCGGCGCTCCCGGCATCACGGCCGCGTACACGGCGCCCATCAGCAGGGCGCGCAGCATCGGGTAGTCGGTCCCGACGTCGTCGGAGCCGTGCCGGGCGACGGTGTCGCTCAGCAGTTCGGCCAGGCGCCGCTGTTCGGGGCAGGGCAGGAAACCCTCGGCCTGGAGCAGTCCGGCCATGTGCTGGCGCATCAGTACCGGCCGTTCCCGTGCCAGGCCGAGGATCGCGTCGATGGCCCGCGCCATCCGCTCCCGGCCGTCCTCGGCGGGCGGCTCGCGCTCCAGGGCCTCTTCCAGGGTGCGGTGCATCAGCCGGTGCACGGCGGACTGCACGAGCTGGCGTTTTCCCGGAAAGTAGTATGAAACCAGGCCCCGCGCGGAACCGGCCCGGTCCGCGATGTCGCCGAGCGTCGTCGCCTCGTATCCGTGCTCGCCGACCAGTTCCACGGCGGCGTGCAGGAGCCGCTCCTTCGAACGCCTCCGCAACTCTTCATTGACCAGGGCGCTGCGCGGGGACATGCTGGACTCCTGCGTTGACTGGCTGCCAGCCAACTATACTCAACGCGGCTGGGCGGGCCTCTGGGCCCGTTCCGGGCCGCCGGCCACCTTGGGCGACGCGGGGGATCGTCCAAGGGGGCCGGCACAGGCCCGGGCCCCGGTGGGCATCACGCCGCCCGGCGCGGGCCGTCGTGCCGCGGGGCGCCACGGGGAGAGTACGAGGGCACCCCGTGTCGGCCGCTCCGCGCGGCCCACCATCCACCGCGGCCACACCGGTCACCGGGCGGGAGCAGCGCACGCTCACGCCGTGGCGTGTGGGTGACGGTGTCTGTGGATGCCCACCGCCGCTGTCACCACCAGTGCGCCGAGGAGCCAGCCGCCCAGGACGTCCGACGGCCAGTGGACGCCGAGCCAGACGCGGGTGAGGCCCACGCCGGTCACCGAGACCGCCGTCGTGATCAGCGCCGCGCGCCACGGGACGGGGCCCACGCCGTGACGGCGCAGAAGCCACAGCAGCAGGCCGCAGACGACCGTCGCGGTCATGGCGTGGCCCGACGGGAAGGCCGCGTAGTGCGCGGAGTCGACCGGGTCGGACCAGACCGGGCGGGCCCGGTCCAGAGCCGCCTTCAGACCCTGCTGCACGGCCGTGGCGACGGCCACCGTCAGCACCAGCCACATCGCGGTCCACCGGTCCGCGTACCGCCACACCAGCAGCCCCGCCGCGACACCGCACAGCACCCGCATCGTCCACGGGTCCCAGATCCAGTCCGTCAGGATGCGGGCGGTCCTGGTCAGTGCGGGGTCCGCCACCGCCCAGTGGTGGGTGGTGCGGGAGATGCCGCCGTCCAGCGTGAGCAGGGGCCTCCACTCGACGGCGACCAGCGCGAGCAGCAGCACCGAGCACAGCGCCAGTAAGCCGGTGGACAGGACGGCGGGGCGGCGCTGCGGGGGCCGGGGCGGGGATGAGGTGCGGGGGGTGTGCATGGGGCGATCCTTCTCGACCGGCGGGGTCCGGGGCCAGTCCTGTCACCGCCGCGGGACCCCTGAGGTCCGCGGACTATCCCAGTGCCCGCAATCCCGGTACGAACGCCACCAGGACGGGAACCACCGGCACCAGCGACGCCACGGCGGTCAGCCACAGCCGCCGCCCCGGGGTGAGCCGGTCCGCGGGAGTGAGCAGCCGGTGCACCCGTGCCGGGACTTCGGCCTGCGAGTCGGCACCGGGGCCGAACACCCCGCGGTGTTCGTTGAGTTCGACCAGGGCGAGAGCCGTGGTCAGCCGGCCGAAGCGCCGGGAGGCCGTGTCGTCCGCGGCGAGTTCCACCAGCCGGTGCATCTCGTCGCGGAACGCCGCGAACACCGGCACCTGCGGGAACCCGCCCGCCAGGGCCGAGGAACAGTTCAGCAGCCAGTCGTGCCGGGCCCGTGCGTGGCCCCGCTCATGGGCGAGGACGGCGTCCAGCTGTCTGCCCCTCAGCCGGCGCAACGCGGCGGTGGTGACCACCAGCCGGGGCGGACTGCCGGGCAGCCACCAGGCGTCGGGCAGCTCACCCTCCAGGACCACCAGCCGGTCGGAGTCCGGCTCCTCCCCGGGCAGCAGCGGGACCCGCAGGCGCAGCCGGTCCCTGCGGATCCGGCGTCGGGCCCGGGCCCGCGCGACCTCCCGGACCAGCATCGCGGCGCTCCAGAGCCCGCCGCACGCCAGCGCCACCGCGGTGGCCGCCGCCCAGACCCCCGCCGTGCCGGGGGAGTAGGCCTCCACGACCGCCCGGGGGGCGGTGGCGAACACCTGCCCGCCCACCGCGTGCCAGGCGGCCGCCGCGCTGAACGTCATCGACAGGGCGCAGCACAGCAGTACAGCCACGATCACGCACTGCCACGCCCACAGCGCCACCACCGGTTCACGGTCCGGCCAGTCGGCCCGGGTCAGCAGCCGGGGACCCACGACAGCGGTCAGGACGCCGAGCGCCAGCAGGACCGCGATGAGGATCATGCCCGCAGCCTATGAGCGCGGACCGCTCAGGGATATGGGCCGGAGGTCCGAAGTGACGCAGACAACGGTCCCGGTGCCGCGGGCCCGGTCCCTCACATCGTCAGCAGCATCGCCACCATCCCGATCGCCATGACCAGCCGGCAGGCCCGCGCCAACTCCGGCCGGTCGCCCCAGCCGAGGCCCGGGGCGCCCCCCGGCACGGCGGTCACGGGCACCAGGCGCACCCCCGTCACCAGCACGTACGCGACGAAGTAGAGCAGCAGGGCCCCGGTCAGCAGCGGGATGCCCGAGCCGCCGTGCCCGTGCCCGTGGGTGCTGGTGGAGGACGCGGCCATGGCCACCGCCATGTACACCATCGCCCCGGCCCCCATCAGATGATGCAGGTGGCACGCGCCCGCGCGGACGGCCCACAGCGCGTGCAGCCCGGCCGCGCAGAAGACCGCCGCCTGGACCGGCCAGGCCCAGGCCGGCGGGGTGAACGCCGTAGCGGGCACGGCCATCACGGCCATGCCGAACCCCATCAGCGCCTCGCCGCCCGCGGCATGGCGCTGCTCATCGACACGGCTGCGCATCCGCAGCAGACAGTAGGCGCCGGTCGCCGCGCAGAGCGCGACCAGCAACCAGCCGGACGACGCCGGTCCGTGCACGTGAACCTCCCCCTCGACCCGTTCGGCGTTCGGTCGGAAAATGCCCGCCCCCGGCGACCGGCACGCGGGCGCACGGGGGTACACGGGGAGTGCTCGGGGAGCGGAGCGCGGCGCAGACGTCGAAGGGATGCCCCCAGGCGCGGCGCGCCGGCCGGGGCGGGGCGCCGCGCGGAGGGCGGTGACCAGGACGACGGCGTTCCCGGTGAGCGAACCGGCGCCCAGGGACACGGCAGACTCGCCGGGCACCACCCGTGCCGGCGCACTGGCCCGGACGGCGTACCGCGCGGGCGTACGGCTCGCACAGGAATCCGGCCATGGATGTACGGGGCGAGGCCGGGCCGGCCGGGCCCCCACACGCCGCCCGCGGCCCGGACGCCCGCCCGCCGCGGCCGGCGAGTGGAGGGCCCGGGAGCGGGTCGCGCTCGCCGAGCAGGCAGGACACCGTACGCTCGCGGACACGGTACGACGGGACAGCTTCCCGGCACGAGCACGCACACGGAGGACGTACGGCCATGACGGCGACCGAAGGACCATCGGCGACCGGCGACGAGCGGCCCCGGGGCACCGGCGGGGAGCCGTCCGGCCGGCGGGGTGACACCGTCGCCGCCTCCGTCCGGCAGTGGCGGGCCGTGCACCCCGGCCTGGACACCGGCCCCATGGAGGTCATCGGCCGCATCAACCGCTGCGCCGCCCTCCTGCAGCAGGCGGAGGACGCCCCGCTGCGCCGGGCCGGACTGTCCCGCGCGGAGTTCGACCTGCTCGGCGCGCTGCGCCGCACCGGACACGAGCTGACCCCGAGCGAGCTGGCCCGTGAGACCTTCTCCTCGGGGGCCGCCGTCACCAAACGCCTCAAGCAGCTCAGCGAACGCGGCCTGGTGGAGCGCCGCGGCGACACCCGCGACCGCCGGGTCGCCCACGTCCGGCTCACCGACGCCGGACGCGACGCCGTCGATGGCGTCCTGCCCGCGCAGCTCGCCTATGAGAACGCCGTCCTGTCCGGTCTGGAGAGCCCGGAGCTGGGTGAGCTCGCCGCGCTGCTCGGTGAACTGCTCGGACAGCTGGAAGGGCGTCTGGGCGCACTGGGCGCGTGACGCCGCCCAGGGTGGCCGGCGCTCACGTCCCGTCCGCCGCCCGGGTACCCGCCGGACGTCGTTCCCCCGGGATCCAGGAACACCGCGACGCAGGATCGTCCGGGTGCGGGACGGGCGCCGTCAGCACCGTTCCCCCGCGACCGCGGTGGTCGTCACCGCGGCAGCGTCCACGGTGTCGACGGCGACGTACGCGGTAAGCGGTGCGGCGGGGCCTCGCGCGGAACCTGTCGTCCACCGCCGAGGCCCCCGGAGTCCGCTCCGAAGGCCGACCGGACCGCGCCCGGCGGTCTCACCGGCGCTGGTCTCCGCCGGCCGGCCCGCCGATCGCCGCCGGCCGCGCCACGTGGACCGGCCGGCCGGGCATCGGCGACTGACGACGATGCCGCAGATGCGCGTGCCCGACCCCTCAGATTCCCGGCCGGTACCGCAGGGGGTGGTCGGCCGGGATCTCGACCAGGACGATCGGGGTGCCGTCCGGGTCCGCGATCCACATCTCGATCAGTCCCCAGGGCTCCCGCACCGGCGGACGGACGATCTCGACATCCTTGGCCACCAGTTCCGCGTGCGCCGCGGTGACGTCCTCGACCTGGAGCCACAGCCGCACGTCCGGGGACGCGGCCGAGGCGGCCCCCGCGCGGCCCGAGAGCTCCAGGAAACCGCCGCCCAGGAAGTAGACCGTGCCGCGCTCCGGGCCCGTACCGAACTCGCGGTGGACGGCGAGGCCCAGCCGTTCGCCGTAGAAGGCGCGTGACCGGTCGGGATCGGTGGGGCGGAGCAGGATACGGCCGCTCAGTACATGCACCATGCGGGTGAGCGTAGTGGCCGGGTTACTCTCTTCCCCGTCCGAGCCACGCCGGAAGCGACACACACGACGCACACGAAGCACACGAAGCACACGAATCAGGGGACCCGCCGATGGAATCCGCCACCGACACCGCACTGACCTTCCGCGACGCCACCGACGCCGATGTGGACGCGCTCGTCGCGCTGATCGAGTCGGCGTACCGGGGAGACTCCAGCCGGGCGGGGTGGACCACCGAGGCGGACATCCTGCGGGGACAGCGGACCGACCCGGAGGGGGTGCTGGAGGTCGTCAAGTCGCCGGACAGCAGGCTGCTGACGGTGGAGCGCGAGGGCCGCATCGTCGCCTGCTGCCAGCTCGAACACCGCGGCGCCCACGCCTACTTCGGCATGTTCGCGGTCAGCCCCACCCTCCAGGGCGCGGGCCTCGGCCGGACGATCATCGCCGAGGCGGAGCGCCAGGCCGTCGAGACCTGGGGCGTGCACGAGATGCACATGACGGTGATCTCCGTCCGGCAGGACCTGATCGCCTGGTACGAGCGGCGCGGCTACCGCCGTACGGGAAGGATGACGCCCTTCCCGTACGGCGACGAGCGCTTCGGTATCCCGCAGCGCGACGATCTGCAGTTCGAGCTGCTGGTCAAGGAGCTGTCCCGACCGTCGCCCGGCACCGGATCCGTCACGCGGTGAAGCGGCCGGTGCGTTTGATCTCCGGGTAGTCGGTGGTCGCCCCGTCGAGTCCCAGGGCGCGGACCAGCCGGAGATGGTCCTGGGTGTTGACCACCCAGCCGAGGACGGCGAGGTCCGCCTTCCGCACCCGCTCCACGATCTCCAGGGTGAGCCGGCGGATGTTGAGGCAGAGGGTCGAGGCGCCCGCCGCGACCGCCCGGTCCACGACGTCGGTGCCGTAGCGGCTGGCGACCAGGGCCGTGCGCACCCCGGGCACCAGCCGGGCGATCTCGGTGACCGCCTCGTCGTGGAACGACGCGACCTCGACCCGCTCGGCCAGCCCCCGCTCGTTCATCACCGCCGCCAGCGCCCTGGCCGCGGCGACGTCCTTGATCTCGGCCTGGAGCGGCGTCCGGACGGCGTCCAGGACCTCTTCGAAGAGGGGGACGCGCTCGCCGCGCCCCGCGTCCAGGGCGCGCAGCTCGGCGACTGTCTTGTCCGCGATGGCGCCCGTGCCGTCCGTCGTACGGTCCACCTCCCTGTCGTGCATGACGACGAGCGCGCCGTCCTTGCTCAGATGCAGATCGAGCTCGATGACGTCGAGTCCCGCCTCCTGGGCGGCGACGAAGGAACGGAGGGTGTTCTCGGGTTCGACACCCATCACTCCGCGGTGACCGATGGTGAGGAAGTTCAAGACAGGACTCGCTTCCGTCGACGGCGGCGGGGGGCCGCGTCCCTACGGCCCTCCTGGACCGTATCGCCTGTGCTCGTCGCGTCCAGAGGCCGAACATCGATTGCACACACCGTCACCCAGTGGGGTGCGACACAGGAAAAAGTGCGGTCAAGGTGGGGATGAGGCAGGATAATTTCCGGAGGTGCCCCTTGCTGAGAGAATCCCTCTATGTATACGGTCTCTTTACGTAAGTTTCTCCTGTGGAGGATGGGGCATGACGGAAGTTCTTGTGCAGGTGGGTACCGAAGGACAGGTTCCTTCGGCGACCAGGGTCGTGGAGCACCAGGCATGGCCCGTGCTCAAGGATGCCGTGGAGCGGATCCGGCCCTGGCAGTCCAAGGACGGGTCGATCGACTTCGGCGCCGACGGGGCCCCGGCCCGCGCCGACGCCGAGCGCGCGGTGCGGACCGTGATCGGTGCCGTCGAGGAACTCTCCCCGCTGCTCCCGCACGACCGGGCCTACCACGAGGCGCTCGCCAAGGACCTGGGCCGCTGGGCCGAGGGCGGCTTCGAGGTGCCCGACTTCCTCGACTCGCTGCTGGCCTTCCAGCCCGCCGCGGACCGCCAGGACGGCCTCCAGCACCTGGTCGTCTTCCCGATGTACACGCAGAACGGCAACCCCGACCGCAACCTCGAGGCGGTCGTGCTGCGCATGGTCTGGCCCGACTGGCTGGCCGAGCTCGAACGCACCCGCTACGACAACCCGCTGTTCTGCGGCATCACCTTCGAGGACTTCACCGCGGGCTACGACACCAACTCCGCGGTGCTCTTCCCCGAGACCATCGCCGTGCGCGAGGCCCCCGAGCGCTTCACCTGGGGAGGCATCTTCTGCGACCGCGAGGCCGCGCGCTTCCGCCGCGTCACCGAGGCCGCCATCGACGTCCTGGGCCTCGAGCTGCCCGAGGACGTCGCCGCCATGGTGCACGACCAGAAGCGCTGCGAAGAGGCCTTCGTGCTGTGGGACATGGTCCACGACCGCACCCACAGCCACGGCGACCTGCCCTTCGACCCGTTCATGATCAAGCAGCGGCAGCCGTTCTGGATGTACGGCCTGGAGGAGCTGCGCTGCGACCTCACCGCCTTCAAGGAGGCCGTGAAGCTCGCCGCCGAGGGCGTCCCGCAGGCCCGGGACGTGCAGGTCGCGGTGCTCTTCGACCGGATGTTCCGCTTCCCGGTCACCGGCGAGCGGATGCGCAACTACGACGGCCTCGGTGGCCAGCTGCTCTTCGCCTACCTGCACAAGCACGACGTCGTCCGCTGGACCGACAACAAGCTCACCATCGACTGGGAGCGCGCCCCGCAGGTCACCAACGAGCTGTGCGCCGAGATCGAGACGCTGTACCGCGACGGCATCGACCGTCCCAAGCTCGTCCACTGGCTCGCCGGGTACGAGCTGGTCTCCACCTACCTCTCCCCGCACCCGGGCTCCAAGTGGGCCAAGGGTCCCGACGCCCTCGACCTGACGCTGCCGCCGCGGAAACTCGTGGATGACGTGCTTCCGGACGAGTTTCCGCTGAGCATGTTCTATGAGGCACTGTCCAAGAAGCTGAAGAACGTGATCGCCTCGACCAGGGGCATCCGGGCGGACGGCGCCGAGCGGGTCGCCGCGTGAGCGATCTCGTTCACAACACTGCTCAGGAGGCGAGGACCATGGGGAACGGGGCGCTCGAGGGTGCGGTGATCGCGGTGGCCGGCGCGGGAGGGCCCGCGGGACGTGCGGCCCTGCTCAGGCTGGCCGAGGCCGGGGCGGTCGTCATCGGCTCGGACAACGATCCGGAGCGGCTGGCGGAGGCGGTCGACGCGGCGCGCTACGCGCACGGCGGCGCGACCGTCACCGGTGACACGGTGGACCTGCTCGACCTGGACTCCACCCGCGCGTGGGCGGCCCGGGTCGAGAAGGAGTTCGGCCGGGTCGACGGCCTGGTCCATCTCGTCGGTGGCTGGCGCGGCAGCGAGACCTTCACCAAGACCAGCCTGGACGACTGGGACTTCCTGGAGCTGCTGCTGGTACGCACCGTGCAGCACACCAGCCTCGCCTTCCACGAGGCGCTCCAGCGCAGTGACCGCGGCCGTTATGTGCTGATCAGCGCGGCCGGCGCGAGCAGTCCCACCGCGGGCAACGCCGCGTACGCCTCCGCCAAGGCCGCCGCCGAGGCGTGGACGCTGGCCATGGGCGACTACTTCCGCAAGGCGGGGGGCGAGCAGGGGCCGACATCGGCGGCTGCGATCCTGGTCGTGAAGGCGTTGGTGCACGACGCGATGCGCGCCGATCGTCCCCACGCGAAGTTCGCGGGCTTCACGGACGTCAAGGACCTGGCCGAGGCCATCGTCGGCGTCTGGGACAAGCCCGCCGCGGAAGTGAACGGAAACCGTCTGTGGCTGACCGAGAAGCCGTGAACCCACCGAGGACCGACGCGCGTCGTCATCATGATCCGGACGACCGCGGTTTCGCCAGCGACAACTACGCCGGAACCCACCCGGAGGTGCTCGCCGCGCTGGCCGTGGCCAACGGCGGGCACCAGGTCGCGTACGGCGAGGACGCGTACACGGAGAACCTCCAGCAGGTGATCCGCAGCCACTTCGGTCCCACGGCCGAGGCGTTCCCGGTGTTCAACGGCACCGGCGCCAACGTCGTCGCGCTCCAGGCGGTCACCGACCGCTGGGGCGCGGTGATCTGCGCCGAGAGCGCCCACATCAACGTGGACGAGGGCGGCGCGCCGGAACGGGTCGGCGGCCTCAAGCTGCTCACCGTGCCCACCCCGGACGGCAAGCTCACCCCCGAGCTGATCGACCGGCAGGCGTACGGCTGGGACGACGAGCACCGGGCCATGCCGCAGGTCGTCTCCCTGGCCCAGGCCACCGAGCTGGGCACGGTCTACACGCCGGACGAGATCCGCGCCATCTGCGAGCACGCCCACGCGCACGGCATGAAGGTGCACGTGGACGGTTCCCGGCTGGCCAACGCCGCCGCCACGCTGAACGTGCCGCTGCGCGCCTTCACCAACGCGGTGGGCGTCGACCTGCTCTCGCTGGGCGGCACCAAGAACGGCGCCCTGTTCGGCGAGGCCGTTGTCGTCCTGAACCCGGACGGCATCCGGCACATGAAGCACCTGCGGAAGCTGTCCATGCAGCTCGCGTCCAAGATGCGCTTCGTGTCGGTGCAGTTGGAGGCCCTGCTCGCCCGGGACCTGTGGCTGCGCAACGCCCGGCACGCCAACGAGATGGCCCAGCGCCTGGCGGAGGGGGTACGCGCCGTCCATGGCGTGGAGATCCTCCATTCGGTGCAGGCCAACGCCGTCTTCGCGCGGCTGCCGCACGACGTGAGCGAGCGGCTGCAGAAGCGGTTCCGGTTCTACTTCTGGGACGAGGCGGCGGGGGACGTGCGCTGGATGTGCGCCTTCGACACCACCGAGGACGATGTGGACGCGTTCGTGGCGGCGCTGAAGGAGGAGATGGCGCGCTAGCGATTCATGCATAGGTATGCGATCGACCGGAAATGCATTGACTGTCGGCCGGTCGCATACCTATGCTCTGACGCCATGCAGCTGATCCAGGAAACTCCGGACCTCTCCGCATATACGGCCGCCGATGAGACGATCGACCATCATCATCCGGTGGTCCGCGACACGGCCGCCCGCCTCGCTGTGGGAGTGGCCGACTCGTATGAGTATGCGCGGGTGGCGTTCGAGTACGTGCGCGACGCCATCGCGCACTCGCAGGACTCCGGCGATCTCCGGGTCACCTGGCGCGCCTCCGACGTCCTGGAACAGCGCACCGGCGTCTGCTACGCCAAGGCCCACGCGCTGGCCGCGTTGCTGCGGGCCGAGGACATTCCGACCGCGCTCTGCTACCAGAACCTCGGCGTCGTGCACGGCCTGGTCGCCGTACGGTTCAACGGCGCCTGGCACCGGCAGGATCCACGGGGCAACAAGCCCGGGGTGGACGCACGGTTCTCGCTGAACGGTGAGCGGCTGGCCTTCACGCCCGATCCGGCGGCCGGTGAGGCGGACCACCCGGTCCTGTACGCCGCACCGCATCCGGTCGTACTGGCCGCTCTGCGGGCCGCCTCCGACCGGCCGCACCTGTGGCAGACGCTCCCCGCCGCCCTCTGAGGGGCCCCACTCCCGTGCCGGGAGTGAACCGGGGGCGGTGCGGCCGGGAGGCCTCCGCGTGGCCCGGCGCCCGCGGGGTGCCCTCGCGCCCGCCCGTACCGCCCTGCGGCGCCCCCGCCCGCGGAGTGTGGCCGGGGCGCCGCGGTGGGCGGAGCCGGATCCCGCGAGGTGACCGGTGTCCCGGGGTGGCGGTCGGCCGGGTGGGTGAGAGCCGGGCCGGAGGGGTCAGTGGGCCTCGGTCCGGCGGACCTGTTCCGGGGTGGGGGCCGTGCCGCCGAGGTGGGCCGGCATCCACCAGGTGTCGTCCGAATCCTTGGGCCGCACCGGGTACGCCCGCTGCGCCGCTTCCAGCAACTCCTGTACGCGCTCACGCAGCTGACGGGTGATCGCGCCGGCGTACTTGTCCTTGGACGCCTCGATCGCCTCGCCCACGCGGATCGTGATGGGGATGTGGCTGCGCTTGAAGTTGCGCGGGTGGCCCTTGGTCCACAGTCGCTGCGTACCCCACACCGCCATCGGGATCAGCGGCACGCCCGCTTCCTGCGCCATCCGCGCGGCACCCGACTTGAAGCTCTTCAGCGTGAAGGACTGCGAGATCGTCGCCTCCGGGAAGACGCCCACGATCTCACCGGACCGCAGGGACCGCAGTGCGTGCTGGTACGCCGCCTCGCCCTGTGCGCGGTCCACGGGAATGTGCTTCATGCCGCGCATCAGCGGTCCGGAGACGCGGTGGCGGAAGACCGACTCCTTCGCCATGAAGCGCACCAGTCGCTTCTGGGGAAGTGCCGCCAGCCCGTCGAAAACGAAGTCCAGATAGCTGATGTGATTACTCACCAGCACGGCGCCGCCCGAGCGCGGGATGTTTTCCGAACCCTGGCAGTCGATCTTGAGGTCCCACGCCTTGAACAGGGCGCGGGCAAAGCCGACGACGGGCCGGTAGACGAGTTCTGCCATGGGCGGGTGTGAACCCTTCCTTCTCTGCCTGGGAAGGGAGCTCCCAGTCGAAGTTACGCAGCCGTAGGTTTTACGGCTTGTCGCAGATGGTGCCCGAAGAACGGCCGGTGAACCAGCCCTGGCGCCCCTCGACGGCGAGATTCTTGTCACGTCACCCCCTGGACCACCTCGGAAGTTGTGCGCCGCCCGGGAATGTTCGACGCTCCCGGGGCGCTGGTGAAGGTTGACGGACAGGCAGCGGCGGGAGAGGGCGCGTGCGGGATCGGGAGGACGAGGGGCGGCTCCGGACGGAGGCGGAGGCATGGGCCGCGGTGGGAGCCGAACTGGGGGAGCGCGCCACCCTCGTACAGTTCTCCAGCGCTTTCTGCGCACCCTGCCGGGCGACCCGGCGGGTGCTCGGCGAGGTGGCCCGTCTGGTGCCGGGCGTGGCCCATGTGGAGATCGACGCCGAAGCCCATCTGGACCTCGTACGGCGACTGGAGATCGTGAAGACCCCGACGGTGCTGGTTCTCGACGCGGCGGGCCGGATCGTACGGCGCGCGACCGGACAGCCGCGCAGGGCCGACGTGATCGCGGCGCTCGGGGAGGCGGTGTGAGCACCCTCGCGGCGGCGGTGAGGCATCTCGCACATCACGGGACCGACTTGACTGTGCATGCCACACGTCGTCAGCCTGACCCCATGCCTTCGGAACTCCTTCGCCCCCGGCAGGTACCGGGCCGCCCGGCGGCCGCCCGCGCCGCGCGCGTACGCCGACCGGGCCGGTGAGCAGCCGCGAACCCGCTCGTCACCTCTCGCAGAAGGACAGTTTCATGACGGCCACGTCCGGCCTCGGTACCGCCCGCCCCGCCTCGCCCGACCTGTTGCGCTCCGTCTTCCGCAGGCATGCGGCGGGCGTCGCCGTGATCACCGCGAGCGGTCGCCGCGGCCCGGTCGGCTTCACCGCCACCTCCCTCGCCTCGGTCTCCGCCGAGCCTCCGATGCTGTCCTTCGGCGTCGGGACGGGAGGCTCCAGCTGGCCCGTGATCGCGACGAGCGACCACGTCGGCGTGCATGTCCTCGGAGAGCACCAGCGGGAACTGGCGGCGACCTTCGCGCGCAGCGGCGCCGACCGTTTCGGGCCGGCCACCGCCTGGCGGGAGGGGCCCGAGGGCGTCCCCGTACTGGACGACGTACCGGCCTGGATGGTGTGCAAGGTGGTGGCGCGGGTGCCTGCCGGTGACCACCGGATCGTGGTCGCCGAGGTGCTGCTGGGCGACCCCACGGGCCACGGGCGCCCGCTCCTCTACCACGAGGGACATTTCAGCGGACTGCGCGACTGAGGCCGGGGGTCGCTCCTGGTCGCGGACCCGTCCGGTTCCGGTTACGCTGCGTTGCGAAGGTCACAGTTCAAAGCGCTTGCTTAGCGGGCAGGATCTGAGTGTACTGACGAGTAATATGTCGGTCGGAGCGCGGGTCGCCCCGACCGGGATCGCCCGCTTCAGGCGCCTATGCTGCCTGCAGGCAGGCAGCCAGAAATGACGATGCAGTAGGAGAGCCGGCGTGAGCTTGAGGATCGTTGTCACTGTGAAGTACGTGCCCGACGCCACTGGCGACCGGCACTTCGCCGATGACCTGACCGTCGACCGTGACGATGTCGACGGTCTGCTCTCCGAGCTGGACGAGTACGCGGTCGAGCAGGCACTGCAGATCTCGGAGAACTCCGACGACGACGTGGAGATCACCGTTTTGACGGTGGGTCCGGAGGACGCCAAGGACGCGCTGCGCAAGGCGCTGTCCATGGGTGCCGACAAGGCCATCCACGTCGAGGACGACGACCTGCACGGCACCGACGCCATCGGCACCTCCCTGGTCCTGGCCAAGGCCGTCGAGAAGGCCGGCTACGACCTGGTCATCTCCGGCATGGCGTCCACCGACGGCACCATGGGCGTCGTACCGGCGCTGCTCGCCGAGCGTCTGGGCGTGCCGCAGGTGACCCTGCTGTCCGAGGTGTCCGTCGAGGACGGCACGGTCAAGGGCCGCCGTGACGGCGACGCCGCCTCCGAGCGGCTCGAGGCCTCGCTCCCCGCGGTCGTGTCGGTCACCGACCAGTCGGGCGAGGCGCGTTACCCGTCCTTCAAGGGCATCATGGCGGCGAAGAAGAAGCCGGTGCAGTCCTGGGACCTGTCCGACCTCGAGATCGACGAGGACGAGGTCGGCCTGGAGAACGCCTACACGGTCGTCGAGTCGGCGGCCGAGCGCCCGGCCCGCACCGCCGGCACGATCGTCAAGGACGAGGGCGAGGGCGGCAAGCAGGTCGCCGAGTTCCTCGCGAGCCAGAAGTTCATCTGAGCCGCGAGGCTCGACTCGCGTCCGCCCCCGCACACTTCGCAAGCAGGAGAGAAGAAGTCCCATGGCTGAAGTTCTCGTCTACGTCGATCACGTGGACGGTGCCGTCCGCAAGCCGACCCTGGAGCTGCTGACCCTGGCCCGCCGCATCGGCGAGCCGGTCGCCGTCGCGCTGGGCAACGGCGCCGCGGACACCGCCGCCACGCTCGCCGAGCACGGCGCGGTGAAGGTCCTCACCCACGAGGCCGCCGAGTACGCCGACTACCTGGTCGTGCCGAAGGTCGACGCCCTCCAGGCCGCCCACGGGGCCGTCTCCCCGGCCGCCGTCCTGGTGCCCTCCTCCGCCGAGGGCAAGGAGATCGCCGCCCGTCTGGCCCTGCGTCTGGGATCGGGCGTCATCACCGACGCCGTCGACCTGGAGCCGGGCGACCAGGGCCCGGTGGCCACCCAGTCGGTGTTCGCCGCGTCCTACACCACCAAGTCCCGTGTCTCCAAGGGCACCCCGGTCATCACGGTGAAGCCGAACTCGGCCGCCGTGGAGGCCGCTCCGGCCGCCGGTGCGGTCGAGGCCCTGAGCGTGTCCTTCTCCGACCAGGCGACCGGCACCAAGGTCACCGGCCGTACGCCGCGCGAGTCGACGGGGCGTCCTGAGCTGACCGAGGCCGCGATCGTGGTCTCCGGTGGCCGCGGCGTCAACGGCGCGGAGAACTTCGCCGTCATCGAGGCGCTCGCCGACTCGCTCGGCGCGGCCGTCGGTGCCTCGCGTGCCGCCGTCGACGCCGGCTGGTACCCGCACACCAACCAGGTCGGCCAGACGGGCAAGTCCGTCTCGCCGCAGTTGTACATCGCCTCCGGCATCTCCGGCGCGATCCAGCACCGCGCGGGCATGCAGACCTCGAAGACCATCGTGGCCGTCAACAAGGACGCCGAGGCGCCGATCTTCGACCTCGTCGACTACGGCATCGTGGGTGACCTGTTCGACGTCGTCCCGCAGCTGACCGAGGAGATCAAGACCCGCAAGGGCTGATCACCGTACGGCTGACCGAGGCCCCCGCGACCGCACCGGTTCGCGGGGGCCTTTGCGTGTCGCGGCCGCCGTGTCATCGGTCCGCGGACGGCCCGGCCGGTGGGCTCGGCCGTGCTCGCGAACCGCGGGTCAAACGGCAGGGCGTCCGGCCGTCCGGGCGCTCGGGCGCCGAGCCGGATCGGCGGACAGTGCCGACTGGGGAAGGGAAGGGCAGCGGAGGCGGCCAGGGCGGTGTTGACCGCCGGGAAGGGCGGCGGATAACTTCGTTCTACGAATTGTTGATTCCGTACCGTGGAACTCCGAGAGGCTGTGGGATGGATCAGGGGCGGCGGGAGCGGGTGGCGACGAGTCTCGCGGGTGCCGTCACCGAGGAGATCGGCGCCTCCCTCGCACCCGTCGACGCCGAACTGGAGCGCCGCTACCCCGGAGATCCCGGCACCCGCCAGCCCGTCCACACCGTCTACGTCCCCGGCGACGCCTTCGCCGCGGACACCGTTCGTACCTGGAGCGACCGGGCCCTCGCCACGCTCGACGAACACGCCCCGGACGCCGCCTCCTTCGCCGCCGTCCTGGGGCTGGACGAGGCGCAGGCCGAGGAGGTGTACCGCCGCGTCCGCGCCAAGCTGGAACGCGAGCCGGTGGAAGACCTGCGCGTCGACTTCGAGGACGGATACGGCAGTCGCCCCGACGCCGAGGAGGACGCGTGCGCGGCCCGCGCGGCACGGCTGACCGCCGAGGTGCACGCGGCCGGCACCGCACCCCCGTACATGGGCATCCGGATGAAGTGCCTGGAGGCCGCCGTGCGCGACCGGGGCATCCGCACCCTCGACATCTTCCTCACCGGCCTGACGGAGGCCGGGGGCCTGCCCGACGGGCTGGTCCTGACGCTGCCCAAGGTCACCTATCCCGAGCAGGTCGCCGCCATGGCCCGGCTGCTCGGCGCCTTCGAGAAGGCGCACGGCCTGGCACCCGGCCGGATCGGCTTCGAGATCCAGATCGAGACCAGCCAGTCCATCCTCGCCGCCGACGGCACCGCCGCCGTCGCCCGGATGATCCAGGCCGCCGAGGGCCGCGCCACCGGGCTGCACTACGGCACCTTCGACTACAGCGCCTGCCTCGGCGTCTCCGCCGCGTACCAGGCGAGCGACCATCCGGCCGCCGACCACGCCAAGGCCGTCATGCAGGTCGCCGCCGCGGGTACCGGCGTACGCCTCTGCGACGGCTCCACCAACGTGCTGCCCGTCGGGCCGGCCGAGCAGGTCCACGACGCCTGGCGACTGCACTACGGACTCAGCCGCCGTGCCCTCGCCCGCGCCTACTACCAGGGCTGGGACATGCACCCGGGCCACCTCCCCACCCGGTACGCGGCCGTCTTCGCCTTCTACCGCGAGGGCTTCGAGCGGGCCGCCGACCGCCTCGCCCGGTACGCCGGCCGGACCGGCGGCGACGTCATGGACGAGCCCGCCACCGCCAAGGCCCTCTCCGGACACCTCCTGCGCGGCCTGGACTGCGGAGCCCTGGACGATGCCGAGGTCGCCCGCGCGTCCGGCCTGCACCGCGCGGAACTGGAGAGCTTCGCCTCGCCCCGGCGGGGCGGCCCGGCGGCCTCCGCGCGGTAGCCCGGCTCCGGGTGCCCCGCCCATTTGCCTCATCTATCGAGTATCGATAGATTTCCATCGTGGTCCGGGTGAAGGAGGGGCGATGGGACAACTGGCCGTGCTCGCGCTGCGTGCCGTGATCGTGACGCTGCTGGCGGGTTCGCTGGGCGTGCAGGCGGTGCTGGTGCCGCTGCTGGCGAGCGACCTCGGAGGGCTGGACGCGGAGTACTCCTACCTGCGCGCCCCGCTGCTGCTCATCGTGGCCCTCACGGCGCTGACGGCCCAGACCGTCCTGGTCTGCGTCTGGCGGCTGGTGACGATGGCCCGGCAGGGGACGGTCTTCTCCCATGCCGCGTTCCGCTACGTGCACATCGTCATCGGCGCGTTCGTCGCCGCGGCCCTTCTGGTGTTCGCCCTGGGAGCGCTCCTGGCTCCCGGCGAGGTCGTGGCCCCGGGCGTCGTGCTGCTGACCGGCGGGGCGGGACTGGCGGTCCTGGGAATCGCGCTCATCGTCCTCGTCCTGCGGACGCTGCTGGCGCAGGCCGTCGCACGCGACGTCGAGGCCTCGCTGATGCGGGCCGAGCTGGCCGAGGTGATCTGATGCCGATCGCCGTCGACATCGACGTGATGCTGGCCAGGCGGAAGATGTCCGTGGGGGAACTCGCCGAACGCGTCGGCATCACCCCGGCCAATCTGGCCGTACTCAAGAACGGCCGCGCCAAGGCGGTACGCTTCACGACCCTCGCCGCGCTCTGCGACGTGCTCGAATGCCAGCCCGGCGACCTGCTCCGCTTCCAGCCCGAGGACGCCCCGACCACGTCCGCCGTCCGTTCCGCCTAGGGCCTGGGGCGCACGAGGCGTCTGCCGCGCGGCTCCCGGCACACACACGCGCCGCACCGACCGGAAGCCCGAGTACGCCCAGTACGAGGACCCGCGGCCGGCGCGCCAGGAGCACGCACCGGACGCCGCGCCGCCGCCCTTCGGGCGACGACGCCATGTGCGCACCAGGCCCCGGGGCGCAGCACGCCCCGCCGCGGCCGGTCGCGCGCGGTCCGGGGCAGGGCGTCGAGGGGCGCCTACGCCGAGGGCGGGGCCGACGGCGCCCCGGTGCCCGGGCCTCCGTGGCGCCGGGAGCCGGCGTACCGCTCCAGACCGCCGGCGGTCACCAGGTTCGCCTCGGCGAACAGCCGTGTGCCCCGCGCGCACAGCTCCCGGTCGGCGCGGGCCCGCGCGCAGAACTCGTCCGGGGAGGAGCCGAACAGTTCCCGCAGTCCCGGCACGTTCACCAGCAGGTCGGTGAGCAGTGGCCGTTGGCCCGGATGGGGGCGCGGCACGCCGGTACCGTCATGGAGGACGCCATGGCGATTGACGTACGCGTACGCCCCCGGCAGCGTGGAGCCGTCGGCGAGTTCGATCCGCACGTCCGGTGCGGGCAGCCGGAGGCGCCGGAAGTTGCCGTCCGGCCGCGGCACGCCCTCGCTCGCGTCGAGCACGCCGAGCTGCCCCTCGTCGGGCCAGAGGACGAACAGGTCCCGGACCCTTCCCGGGGCGGCGACCGGCGAGTGGGACACATAGCCCATGCGGCTGATGTGCGCCGAGACGCCGATGCCGACGCCCGTCACCCGCGCCCGCACCATCGGCAGCGGCGTGGAGATCCCGGCCCCGGCCATCTTGTGCCGCAGCTGACCGGGACAGGCGTTGGAGCCGACCGCCAGAACCGGCACCCGGTCCTCGTGCACCGGACGGTCCAGGGGCAGCAGCCGGTCCCCGTCGAGCAGCCCCGACTCCCGCGGCCAGGCGCCCGGATACAGCAGCGGGTGCTCGTACGGGGCCCGGTCCAGACCCAGGGCCCGCAGGGTGCGGTCCTCTCCGGTCACCGGCCCGGCCGCTCAGTCCGCCGGGGGCAGCTCGCCGGAGCCGCGGGTGATCAGCCGGGTGGGGAGCTCGATGCGTTCCGGGATGAGCAGCGTGCCGTCCAGCTGGCGGAACAGCCGCTCGGCCGCGGTGCGGCCGAGGGCCGCCGCGTCCTGGGCGACGACCGTGACACCCGGGCGCAGCAGATCGGCGAGCTCGATGTCGTCGAAGCCGACCAGGGCGACGGGGCGGGTGTGCTCGGCCAGTACCCGGATCACGGTGACCGTCACCCGGTTGTTGCCCGTG
Organism: Streptomyces sp. NPDC086080; assembly: GCF_044540255.1. Taxonomy (NCBI): domain Bacteria; kingdom Bacillati; phylum Actinomycetota; class Actinomycetes; order Kitasatosporales; family Streptomycetaceae; genus Streptomyces; species Streptomyces sp. NPDC086080. The sequence goes on along the minus strand of NZ_JBITRU010000008.1, from coordinate 257,675 downwards.
AAGATCGCGGTGACCGGCTCCGGGGCGGCGAGCATCTCCTCGGCCGCAGTGCGGACCCGCTCGGGGTCGGTGACACCGAGCGACATCCAGGAGTCCGCCACCGGTATCCCCGCGTCCTCCATGGCGGTCCGGTAGCCGCGCAGCCGCTCGGCCGCCGTGTGGATGCGCGGCATGTCGCCGATGAAGCCGATCCTGCGATGTCCGTGCGCGATCAGATGGCTGACGCCGTCCCGGGCGCCGCCGTAGTTGTCCGACAGGACGACGTCCGCGTCGATGTGCCCGGCCGGACGGTCCACGAAGACGGTGGCGACACCGGCCTTGAGCTCCGGTTCCAGATAGCGGTGGTCGTCACCGGCCGGGATCACCACCAGCCCGTCCACCCGCCGGGCGCACAGCGCGAGCACCAGCTCCTGCTCACGGTCGGGGTCCTCCGCGCTGGAGCCGTTGATCAACAGCGCGCCGTGCGCGCGGGCCACCTCCTCCACCGCCCGGCTCAGCGGCCCGTAGAACGGGTCCGCCAGGTCCTCCAGGACCAGGCCGATGCTGGCGGTGCTGCCCTTGCGCAGGACCCGGGCGCTGTCGTTGCGGCGGAAACCGAGCGCCTCGATCGCCTCCTGGACCCGGCGTTCGGTCTCCGGCGTGACCCCGGGTTCGCCGTTGACCACCCGGGAGACCGTTTTGAGGCCGACCCCGGCGCGGGCAGCCACGTCCTTCATCGTCGGACGGTTGCCGTAGCGGGTGCCCGGGAAACGGCGATCGGTACGGCGGGTCGTCTCCGGCACGGTGCGGTGTCCTGTCCTGTCGGCCACGGGGGTGCGTGGATCCATGGGGTTGTATGAGGATGTGGCGTCGAGCATAGAGCCTGGACAACGTTGTCAGAGTCGGGAGACACTGTCCGACGCGCACTCCGGCCCACGCGTCACCGTTCGACCGGGCCGTTGTCCGTGTCCATGTGTTGCCTGGTGGTCGCACATGGTCGTTCTCGGCGATTTTCGGACGTTCTGACGGGGAGATCCGACACTGATGCACACCGACTTCGTGGCCGCGCTCGACATCGGCGGCACCAAGATCGCCGGCGCGCTGGTGGACAGCCAGGGCCGGATCCTGGTCCGCGTCCAGCGGCCGACACCCGCGCGTGAGGACGGGGAGACCGTCATGTGCGCGGTCGAGGCGGTGCTCGGCGAACTCACGGCGTCCGGTCTGTGGTGCCGCGCGGGCGCCGTGGGCATCGGAAGCGCCGGCCCCGTCGACGCCTCCACCGGCACGGTGAGTCCCGTGAACGTGCCGGGCTGGCGGGACTACCCCCTCGTCGCCCGGGTCCGGGACGCGGCCGGGGGACTGCCGGTGGAACTGATCGGCGACGGTGTGGCCATCGCGGCCGCCGAACACTGGCAGGGTGCCGCGCGCGGCCACGACAACGCGTTGTGCATGGTGGTCTCCACGGGGGTCGGTGGCGGGCTGGTGCTCGGCGGCCGGCTCCATCCGGGGCCCACCGGGAACGCCGGCCACATCGGCCACATCAGCGTCGACCTCGACGGCGACCCGTGCCCCTGCGGAGCGCGCGGCTGTGTGGAGCGCATCGCCAGCGGCCCCAACATCGCCCGCCGCGCCCTGGACAGCGGCTGGCTGCCCGGCCCGGACGGCGACACCTCCGCCGCGGCGGTGGCCGCCGCCGCCCGGGCCGGGGACCCGGTGGCCGTGGCGTCCTTCGAGCGGGCGGCCAGGGCGCTGGCCGCCGGCATCGCGGCCACCGCGACGCTCGTCGAGATCGACATAGCCGTGATCGGAGGGGGTGTGGCCAAGGCGGGCGAGGTCCTGTTCGCCCCCCTGCGCAAGGCGCTCACCGAGTACGCCACCCTCTCCTTCGTCCAGCGCCTCGTGGTGACTCCGGCCCGGATGGGCACCGACGCGGGTCTGGTGGGCGCCGCGGCGGCGGCGCTGGCCGGCCGGGCGGACACGGCGGTCGCGGGGGTCGCGGGGGTGTGAGGGGGCGCGCGACGGACGGCGGGCCGGCGGAGTCCGGGAAGCGGGGCGTGACCCCGGGGCGGTCCGCGCAGTTGAGCCGGGTATGAAGAAGCGCAGCATGCTCGCCATCGCCTCCCTCGCCACGGGTTTCGTCGTCGCGGCGGTCACCCCGTCCCACGCGCTCGGTGACACCGTCCTCGGTGGTCTCGACGTCGAGGACACGATCGGCACCCTCGACCGGACCGTCGGCGAGAACAACACGCTGGAGCTGGACGTCGCCCAGGAGGACAAGGCCTGACGGACCCCACCGCGGAGCCGTACGGCGCCGGTGCCCCTGGACGGGAGGGGCATCGGCGCCGTTGTCATGCGTTCTCAACGGGAGCCGGTTTCCGTGGCAGGGTGGAGCGGGCAAGCCACAGGGGGCCAACAGAAGAGGGGGAACCGTGATCGTCTGGATCAACGGCGCGTTCGGGGCGGGGAAGACCACCACCGCGCGTGAACTGATCGAGCTGATCCCGAACAGCACGCTCTTCGACCCCGAGGTCATCGGCGGAGCACTGGAGACACTCCTTCCGCCCAAACGCCTCGCCGAGGTCGGCGACATCCAGAACCTCCCGATCTGGCGACGACTCGTGATCGACACCGCGGCCGCGATGCTCGCCGAGCTCGGCGGGACCCTCGTGGTCCCCATGACCCTGCTGCGCCAGGAGTACCGTGACGAGATCTTCGGCGGTCTCGCGGCCCGCCGGATACCGGTCAGCCATGTTCTCCTCACTCCGGCGGAAACGATCCTGCGGGAGCGCATAGCCGCCCGCGAGGTCCCCGTGGACCTCCCCGACGGGGAGATACGCGTCCGGCAGTGGGCGTACGACCACATCGAGCCGTACAAGGCGGCCCTCGCCGCCTGGCTCACCGCCGACGCCTACCCAATCGACAGCGGAACCCTGACGCCGTACGACACCGCCCTGCGGATCGCCGAGGCGGTCGGCAGCGGGGCGGTCCCCGCCTGTGACATCGTGCAGACGCCCGAGCCCACCGCCGAGACGGTCGCCGCCGGGGTCCTGCTCTTCGACGAGCAGGACCGGGTGCTGCTCGTCGACCCGACCTACAAGGCGGGCTGGGAGTTCCCGGGCGGAGTGGTCGAACGTGGTGAGGCCCCCGCGCGCGCGGGCATGCGCGAGGTCGCCGAGGAGACCGGGATCCGCCTCGACGACGTGCCGGCCCTCCTCGTCGTCGACTGGGAGCCACCCGCGCCGCCGGGGTTCGGTGGCCTGCGGCTGCTCTTCGACGGCGGACGTCTCGACTCCGCGGACACCGGACGGCTGCTGCTGCCCGGCCCGGAACTGCGCGGCTGGCGCTTCGTCTCCGAGGCCGAGGCCGCCGAACTACTTCCACCGGTCCGCTACGAACGGCTGCGCAGGGCACTGCGGGCACGGGAACGCGGGAAGGCGATGTATCTGGAGGCCGGCGTGCCGGTCGGCTGACGGCCGGGGGACCGGCCCGGCGGCGGCAACGGGCGGATGCCCGCCTCTCCCCGCGCGGGCCGGGTCCGTGGTCCCGTCGGGCGAAGTCCCCGCCTGTGAACGGGGACTTCGCCGTGGAAGGTTTGGCGAACCGCCGTCGGTCAGTGCGCGCCGGACGCGTAGTTGCGCAGGAACAGCGCCTCGGCGACCGACAGTCGCTCCAACTCGTCCGGGGACACGCTCTCGTTCACCGCGTGGATCCGCGCCTCCGGCTCGCTCAGCCCGATGAGCAGGACCTCCGCCTTCGGATAGAGGGTGCCGAGGGTGTTGCACAGCGGGATCGAACCGCCCTGGCCGGCGTACTGCATCTCCTGGCCCGGATACGCCACCGCCATCGCGTCGGCCATCGCCCGGTAGGCAGGGCTGGTGGTGTCCGCGCGGAAAGCCTGCCCCTGACCGATCTGCTCGGTGCTCACCCGCGCCCCCCACGGGGTGTGCGACTCCAGGTGTGCCCGGAGGAGCTTCGTCGCCTCGTCGGAGTCCACGCCCGGCGGCACCCGCAGGCTGATCAGCGCGCGGGCGCTCGCCTGCACGGACGGTGTCGCGCCGACCACCGGCGGACAGTCGATGCCGAGCACGGTGACCGAGGGACGCGCCCAGATGCGGTCGGCGACCGTGCCGGAACCGGTCAACTCCACCCCGTCGAGCACATGGGCGTCCTTGCGGAACTGCTCGTCGTCGTACTGCAGTCCGTCCCACACCCTGTCGCCGCTCAGCCCGTCCACGGTCGTGGTGCCGTCCTCGGCGCGCAGCGAGTCCAGTACGCGCACCAGCGCGGCCAGCGCGTCCGGCGCGGCCCCGCCGAACTGACCGGAGTGCAGGTTGCCCTCGAGCGTGTCGATCCGCACGCGGACCAGCGTCATGCCACGCAGTGTCGTGGTGACCGTCGGCAGACCGGCGCGGAAGTTGCCCGCGTCGCCGATCACGATGGTGTCGGCCGTCAGCAGCTCGGGGTGCTCCTCGGCGTACCGCTCCAGGCCGCCGGTGCCCTGTTCCTCCGAGCCCTCGACGATCACCTTGACGTGTACGGGGACGCCGCCGTTCGCCTTCAACGCGCGCAGCGCCAGCAGGTGCATGATGAGCCCGCCCTTGCAGTCGGCGGTTCCGCGCCCGTACCAGCGGCCGTCACGTTCGGTCAGTTCGAAGGGCGGGGTGGTCCAGCCCGATTCGTCCAGCGGCGGCTGCACGTCGTAGTGCGCGTACAGCAGCACGGTCTTCGCACCCTCGGGGCCGGGCAGACGGCCGTAGACCGACTGCGTGCCGTCCGGGGTGTCCAGCAGAGTCACGTCCTCGAAGCCCTCGGCGGTGAGCGCGTCGGTGATCCAGCGCGCCGCGCCCGCGCTCTCGCCGCGCGGGAACTGGCCGAAGTCCGCCACCGACTTGAAGGCCACCAGCTCGGTGAGCTCCTCCTTCGCCCTGGGCATCAGCGAGGCGACGGTCGCGGCGACCGGATTCGACGACATGGGCACGCTCCTTGTGGGTGCGACGTTGTACGTGTGCGAACTTCTTCGTACGAGATGATCGTGCGGTGTGCGTGAGGACCCGTGTACGGGGCACTTACGCCTCCGATCCTCCCACAGTGGCCCCAGACGATCGCCGCCGTAGGATGCGGGAGGACATGGGCGGCAGGCGGCTGGATCGGGAGCAGTAGACCATCGTGAGCAGCGAGAACTCTTCGGCGGACGACGTGCGGCAGGTGTGGGACGTCGTCGTGGTGGGCGCGGGACCCGCGGGGGCCTCGGCCGCCTACGCGGCGGCGGTCGCGGGACGGCGTGTGCTGTTGCTGGAGAAGGCGGACCTGCCACGCTACAAAACGTGCGGCGGCGGCATCATCGGCCCGTCGCGCGACTCGCTCCCACCCGGCTTCGACCTTCCTTTCAAGGACCGGGTGCACGCGGTGACGTTCTCCCACAACGGCCGCTTCAGTCGCACCCGGCGCTCCCGTCAGATGATGTTCGGGCTGATCAACCGGCCCGAGTTCGACCAGCAACTCGTGGAGCACGCGCAGAAGGCGGGCGCCGAGCTGCGCACCGGCGTCACCGTGCAGCGGGTGGAGCAGCACGGCCCGTCGGTACCGGACCGGCGAACGGTCGCCGTCGTACTGCAGGGCGGTGAGACGGTGCTGGCGCGGGCCGTGGTCGGCGCGGACGGCAGCGCGGGCCGGATAGGAGCGCACGTCGGGGTCAAGCTGGACCAGGTCGACCTGGGCCTGGAGGCGGAGATCCCGGTCCCGGAGACCGTCGCCGAGGACTGGAGAGGGCGGGTGCTCATCGACTGGGGCCCCCTGCCCGGCAGTTACGGCTGGGTCTTCCCCAAGGGAGACACGCTGACCGTCGGGGTGATCTCCCGGCGCGGTGAAGGGGCCGCGACCAAGCGGTACTTGGAGGACTTCATCGGGCGGCTCGGCCTCGCCGGCTTCGAACCGAGCATGTCCTCCGGGCACTTGACCCGCTGCCGCGCCGACGACTCCCCGCTGTCGCGCGGTCGGGTGCTGGTCTGCGGGGACGCCGCCGGACTGCTGGAGCCGTGGACCCGTGAAGGCATCTCCTTCGCGCTGCGCTCGGGCCGGCTGGCGGGGGAGTGGGCGGTGCGGATCGCCGAGGCCCACGATGCCGTGGACGCGCGCCGGCAGGCGCTGAACTACGCCTTCGCCGTCAAGGCGGGGCTCGGCGTGGAGATGAGCGTCGGCAAGCGGATGCTCGCGGCGTTCGAGCGGCGTCCCGGAGTCTTCCACGCGGTCCTCACCGGCTTCCGCCCGGCGTGGAAGGCGTTCAAGGACATCACTCAGGGCTCCACGTCGCTCGGTGAGCTGGTCCGTACCCACCCGCTGGCCCACCGTGCCCTGCTGGCGCTGGACCGGCGTCCGGCGGGTGACGAGGTCAGCTCCTGACCGTGATGCGGAAGACCGGGTGGTCGGGGGCGATGCGGCGCAGTTCGTCGTCGGAGGAGTCGGGGCCGACTCCGTTGAAGAAGGCCCCGACCTCGGCCTTCCAACGCTTGAGGTAGGCGCGCAGCAGAGGTGGCTTGTCGTCGTCGGCCACCTCTGCGGCGGTGAAGACCTCGACGGTCTTGCCGAGGCGCAGCTCGCCCCCGCCGGCCGCGCGCATGTTGTGGGTCCACTGGACGTGGCCGCGCGGCGCCACGAGGTACTGGGCGCCGTCGACGGTGAGCAGGTTGACCGGGGTCGTGCGCCACTGGCCGCTCTTGCGGCCGCGGACGGCGAGGACGCGGGAGCCCCAGACGCTGAGGCCGCGGCGGGTCAGCCAGGCGACGAAGCGGTTGAGCACGTTGACGGTCAGCCAGCCGGGCTTCTTGACGTGGGTGGACATGGACACAGGGGACTCCGGTGGATGGTGGGTGTGTGACGCCCGCTCGGACGACGAGGCGAGCACTGATCTGTTTCGAGAGCGCTGATCCCGCGTCGATGGAGAGCAGTAATCCACTTCGAGAGCACTGCTCGCTTACGTGAGCAGTGCTCTCGCTTGCTGCTGCATAGTCTGCCTGAGAGCGGTGCTCCAAAGCAAGAGCAGTGCTCTCGTGTGTGGGCGCTGCTCGCAAACGCGTTCGCTGCTCTTGTTTGTGTGCAGTGCTCTGCTTTCGTGGGACACTGCCCTCATGAGCAGCACACAGGGGGCCCGCGCGAGGGCCAGGATCGAAGTCACCGCGGCCATCAAGGAGGAAGCCCGCAGACAGCTCGCGAAGGAAGGCGCCGCCAAGCTCTCGCTGCGCGCCGTGGCCCGTGAGCTCGGCATGGCCTCCTCCGCCCTCTACCGCTACTTCCCGGCCCGTGACGACCTGCTGACCTCTCTCATCATCGACGCCTACGACTCCATCGGCGAGGCGGCTGAAACGGCCCGCGACGCGGCCGCCGGTGCCGGGCCGATCGCGTGCTGGACCGCCGTCTGCGAGGGCGTGCGCGGCTGGGCGCTCGAGCACCCGCACGAGTACGCGCTGATCTACGGAACTCCGGTGCCCGGTTATGTCGCGCCCGCCACGACCGTGCCGTCCGCCGCCCGCGGCGCCATGGTCGTCATCGGTATCCTCCGCGACGCGCACCAGGGCCTCGGTCTCGCCAGGCCCGTACTGCCGGCCGAACTGAAGCCCGAGGCCGTGCGCATGGCAGCCGACCTCGCCCCCGACCTGCCGCCCGAGGTGGTGGTGACGATGGTGGCCACCTGGGCCCAGCTGTTCGGGCTGATCGGGTTCGAGCTGTTCGGGCAGTTCAACCGGGTCGTCGAGGACCGCGACACGTTCTTCCGCCACACGGTGGGACAACTCGCGCACACCGTCGGCCTGGTCTATCCGCAGAAGGGCCCCGCGAACGGCCCGGCGACCGGCCCCGCGAACGGCCCGGCGGCAGGGACCGCCGCCCGGCTGTCGTAGGAGGCCGGGGGGTCGGACGTACTGCGCCGGGAGTACGTGTGACCGCCACGCCGGGCTGACGCCGTCCGGGGCGCCCGGCGTCTAGCGTGGCGGACATGGACGAGCAGCGTGGACCCGCGCGCGGGCCCACGGGACGGTGGCGCCACGGGCGACCGCCCCGGGGGTGGCGGCCCGGCCCACCTCCGTGGAGCCGCTGGGCAGAGGAGCACGAGGGGCCTTTCGAGGACGACGGGGACGGCGGGACCCGGCACCGGCGCCCGCGGTGGCCGTGGCGTTCCACCGTGCTGCTCACGGCGTTCGTGCTGATCGGATCCCACGTCGCGGACCACGCCCAGGAGGGCCAGCGGGTCGCCCTCGACCCCTTCGGCAGGGTGCTGCTCCTCGTGGCCGGCGCGATGCTGCTGTGGCGCAGGCGTCACCCCGTGCACGTGGTGTACGGGACGGTGGCCGCGGTCCTGCTCTATGCGGGGGCGGGATATCCGTACGGTCCGGTGTTCCTCACCGTCGTCGTGGCCTGCTTCGGCGCCGTCGTCTCGGGACACCGGCACGCGACCTGGGCGGCGATGGGGGTGTTCTGGGCGGGCCACCTACTGATCGCCCACGTCCTCTACCGGTGGCTGCCACCGTCCGGTGATCACGCCGCCTCGTGGAACCAGGAGATCGTGATCGCCACCTGGGTGGTGGCGCTGCTGGCGGTGTCGGAGCTGGCCAGGATCCGCCGCGAGCACTGGGTGAGGGAACGGGCCGAGCGGGTCCGGGCGGCGCGGCGGCGCGCGGACGAGGAACGGCTCCGGATCGCCCGGGACCTGCATGACGTGCTGGCGCACAGCATCTCCGTCATCAATGTGCAGGCGGGCGTCGGGCTCGCACTCCTGGACAGCGACCCGGAGCAGGCGCGCACCGCGCTCGCCACCATCAAGGCCAAGAGCAAGGAGGCGCTGGGGGAGGTGCGCCAGGTGCTCGACACGCTGCGCGCGCCCGGCACCGCGCCCCGGGCGCCCGCCCCCGGTCTGGACCGGCTGCCCGAGCTGGTGGAACAGGCCGCGAGCGCGGGCCTCACCGTCACCGTCGAGGGGGAGCCGCCGCCGCTGCCGCCCGGGGCGGACCTGGCCGCCTTCCGGATCGTCCAGGAGGCGCTCACCAACGTCGTACGGCACTCGGGCTCGCGGGAGGCGCGCGTGCGCGTCGGACAGGGCGGGGGACGACTGCGGCTGTGCGTCGACGACGACGGGCCGGCCACCGGCGCCGACGCGGGAGGCGGTGGAACCGGGCTGGCCGGGATGCGGGAGCGGGCCGCCGCGCTGGGTGGCACCATCGAGGCGGGCCCGCGCCCCGACGGCGGGTTCCGGGTGGTCGCCGAACTGCCGCTCGAGGTCGAGGAGGACCGGTGATCCGTGTACTGCTCGCCGACGACCAGTCACTGGTCCGGGCAGGTTTCCGCGCGCTGCTGGACGCGCAGCCCGACATCGAGGTGGCGGGGGAGGCGGCCGACGGCGAGGAGGCCGTGCGTCTGGTCCGCGAACTGCGGCCCGATGTCGTGCTGATGGACATCCGTATGCCCGCCCTCGACGGCCTGGCCGCCACCCGCCGGGTGACGGGGGACGCGGAGCTGCACGACGTGAAGGTCGTCATGCTCACCACCTTCGAGCTGGACGAGTACGTCTTCGAGGCGATCCGCTCAGGAGCCTCGGGCTTCCTGGTCAAGGACACCGAGCCGGAGGAACTCCTGCGCGCGGTGCGGGCGGTGGTCGGGGGCGACGCGCTGCTGTCACCCGGGGTGACCCGCCGGCTGATCGCCGAGTTCGCGGCCCGCTCCAAGGAGCCGGCCGAGGCCGGCGCCCTCGCCGAGCTCACCGATCGGGAACGGGAGGTCATGGCATTGGTCGGCATGGGTCTGTCCAACGAGGAGATCGCACGCCGACTGGTGGTCAGTCCGCTCACCGCGAAGACCCACGTCAGCCGTACCATGGTGAAACTGGGCACCCGAGACCGGGCCCAACTGGTGGTCCTGGCCTACGAGTCGGGACTTGTACGGCCGGGCTGGCTGGGCTGAGCGGCTCGTCGGAACCTCACCAGCACGGCGACGGTCCGGACGGCGAACAGGGCGGTCGCGAGCACCAGCCCGGCGCGGAACAGCGACACCTCTACGGCATCCGGCAGTTCGAAGAGCCACGCCGGCCCCGCCACGGCCCCGAGGACGAGCGCCGCCGCGAAGGCCGCGCTCAGCAGCGCGTACCCGGTCTCCACGGTGATCGCGTCGCGCTCGGCCTGGGTCCGCCGTCCTCCGTGACCCGTCATTCCCGCCCCCTGATCGCACGCACCCGAGCAGTCAAACAGGCGTACTCCCGGCAGGCAAGCAACACCCACGCCGCAGCAGCGCGCGCCGCACGGCGAGCTCCTGCCGGTGCGGCGCGGTGCCTGCCCCGGCCACCCGGGGCCCGGGCAACCCAGAGCCGGGCAGCCCAGGGCCCCGGCACCCCGAGCCCCGCCGACTGGGCCCGCGGGGTTCAGACCACGGCGGACGTCTCCCGCCACAGTTGCGCGAGTCCGGGATCGCCCGACAGGGCCGGGACCGGCAGCCGGTTCCACAGCGCCAGATACAACCGCTCCGCCGGTCCGGCCAGTTCACACTCCGCGATCCCGGCCGCGTCCCGCGTGGTCACGGGTGGCTCCGGGGACAGACGTACGGTCCACACCGCGTCCGCGTCGGTCGCGCGTACTCGCAGGACCCGGGGCCCGTCGGTGCGTATCCGGCTCTTGCGCCGGGCGTGAAAGCCGCACAGCAGCTCGTCGACGCCGTCCACGGCGAAGTCCGTGGCGACGGGGTCCGGGACACCGCCGCGGGCCGATTGCGCGTCGAACCGGTGGACCGTGGTCTCGTGCGCCTGGCGGCGGGCCCAGAACGCGAGCGCGGAGGACGGGCCGGGCAGAAACGTGAAGCACTCCAGGTCGGGCGCGGCACCCGCAAGGGTGTCCACCAGACGCCGGTGACTGTCGCGGTACCAGGTCACGAGTTCGGGGCCGTCCAGCTCGGGGTGCTCACCCATCGGGCGGGGCGTCAGGTGTGCGTCGGCGACGAAGGCGGCGGCCCAGCGGTGCACCACGCCGGTGTGCCGGAGCAGGTCCCGCACGTCCCAGCCGGGGCAGGGCGGAACGGAGGCGGTCATACCGGCCTCCGCCGCGGCGTCGGCCAGCAACTGGCCCTCTTTCTCAAGGGTTTCCAGGAACCGGGCAGTGTCCATGGGGGCGATTCTGCCGTACGGCGGACCGCTCCCGGCCTACGGCAGCGGGGTCCCGCCCGTCGCGTTGACGATCTCGGCGGTGATGTAGGACGCCTCCTGGGAAGCGAGGAAGACATACGCCGGGGCCAGCTCGGCCGGCTGGGCGGGCCGGCCGATGGGAGCCTGCTTGCCGAACTCCGCCGTGTCCGGCAGCGTCGCCGGGATCAGTGGCGTCCACACCGGGCCCGGCGCCACGGCGTTCACCCGGATCCCCCGCTCGATCAGCATCTTCGCCAGCCCTTGGGTGAACGTGACGATGGCGCCCTTGGTGGTCGCGTAGTCCAGCAGATGCGGACTCGGTTTGTAGGCCTGCACGGAGGCCGAGTTGATGATGCAGGCCCCCTCCCGCATGTGCGGCAGCGCCATCTTGCACAGCCAGAACATGCCGTACAGATTGGTCCGCAGTACGCGGTCGAACTGCTCGGTGGAGATCGCCTCGATGCCGTCGGGCTGTGACATCTGGTACGCGGCGTTGTTCACCAGGATGTCGATCCGGCCGAACTCCCGCGCCGCGCGCTCGATCAGGGCCCGGCAGTTCTCCTCCTCCCGGACATCGCACGCGACGGCCACGGCCCGCCGGCCTGCCTCCGACACCAGGCGTGCGGTCTCGTCGGCGTCCTCCTTCTCGCTGTCCAGATAGGTGAAGAGGACGTCGGCACCCTCCCGGGCGAACGCGAGAGCGACCGCCCGGCCGATCCCCGAGTCGCCGCCGGTGATCACGGCCGTACGGTCCGTCAGTCGGCCGCTGCCCCGGTAGGAGTCCTCACCGTGGTCCGGCGGCGGATCCATCGGGCCGGTCCAGCCGGGATGCGGCTGGTCCTGGGCCGGGAAGTCGGGGGTCGGATGCTGGTCGACGGGGTTCTGCTGCTCGGTCACGGTCTCTCCCGCGGATACAAGGGGTGGTGGCACGGCGTCCGCCGGCGCAGGACCGGCGGAGCCGACATCCGGGTACCCCGCGACGGAGAGCTTGATCCGGCCGCCGGCCACACCACCCGGACGCCGCCGGGACGGCCGTACGGATCAGGCCGCCTTCACATGGCGGGTCGCGAAGCCGATGACGGTGGCCACCGCGGCCAGCACCGCCACACTGGTCAGGGCCGCCGGGAGGCTGAACCAGTCCGCCATGAAGCCGATCGCGGGCGGGCCGAGGAGCATGCCCCCGTAGCCCAGGGTGGAGGCGGTCGCCACGCCGTTGGGGCCCGCGAGGGCGCCCGCCCGCTCGATGGCCACGGGGAAGAGGTTCGCGAGACCGAGACCGGTGACCGCGTAACCGAACAGGGCCGCCGGCAGGGACGGGGAGAGCGCGCCGAGCAGCATCCCGGCCGCCGCGGTGGAGCCGCCCACGAGGATCGTACGGGTCCGGCCCAGCCGCTCCAGCAGCGTTGTACCGGTGAGCCGTCCGATCGTCATGGCGAGCGCGAAGAGGGAGTACCCGATGGCCGCCGCACCCGGCGAGGCGTCCAGGTCCTCCTCGAGATGGAGCGCGCCCCAGTCGGCGAGCGCCCCTTCGCCGTACGCCGTGCACAGGGCGATGAGGCCGAAGACGATCACCAGTGCCCGGGTACGCCGGTCCAGCCGGCGCGGGGCCGTCCGCCCGGCCCGATTGTCTTCCGCCGGTGTGAGCGGCTCGCAGCGCATCAGCGCCCGCCCCGCGACCGCCGTCATCACCAGCCCGAGGGCGGCGAGCCCCCACAGGTGCGGCGTCGGCGACAGGGACCCGGCGACCATCGCGCCCAGCCCCGCCCCGATCATGCCGCCCAGGCTGAACGCGGCGTGGAAGCTGGGCATGATGGGCCGTCGCAGCGCGGCCACCAGGTCGACGGCGGCACTGTTGAAGGCGACGTTGATCCCGCCGTAGGCGGCGCCGAACAGCAGGAGCACGGTGCCGAGGGCGGCGGCGGAGTGGGTCAGCGGAGGCAGGGCGACGCCGACACAGAGCAGGACCGCACAGACGACGGTGACGAGATGGCTCCCGTACCGGCGGCACAGCCGGCCGGTGAGCGTCATGGTGACGACGGCCCCGGCGGAGACGCCGAGCAGGGCGAGGCCCAGCTCGCTCGCGGAGGCGCCGGTCTGTTCCTTGATGGCGGGGATGCGCACGACCCAGCCGGCGAAGACGAAGCCGTCGAGAGCGAAGAAGGCGGTGAGGGCGAGACGGAGTCGGACGAGGTCGGTACCCGGCACCACATTGTGCGTTCGGGTTTTGTTTATTTGCGGCACAAAGTCAGGCTAGGTGGCGATCGGGCCAGGGACAAGAGAGCCCGGAGGTGAGCCCGGGGCGGCGTGCCGATCGTGCCGGGTGCGCCGCAGGGGTGACGGCTGTTAACCCGTGTGAACGTCCCGGATGGTGGGACCGTGCGGCATGACCAACTGTGGATCATGCCGGAGGGCGGGACATCCGTGCTGACGAGGAGTCAGCTGCCCGGCCTTCCGCGGAAGGACCGATCAATGCGCTCTGCCCGCATGGTGCTTGCCACCGCAACGGCCACGGCGGCCCTTGCTATCGCCGCGCCCGCAGCCTTTGCCGACCACCCCGGTGACGACAGCCACAGCTCCTCTTCCTCCAGCAAGGAGTACGACAAGGAGAGCAAGTACGACAAGGAAGGTAAGTACGACAAGGAAGACAAGTACGGCAAGCCGCACGGTGGCATGCACACGGGTGGCGGGGCCCTGGCCGCCGTGGGCGAGGGCGACTGGGACAGCGCCAAGAAGGACAAGGAAGAGAAGTACGAGAAGGAAGACAAGTACGGCAAGCCGCACGGCGGGATGCACACGGGTGGCGGGGCCCTGGCCGCCGTGGGTGAGGGCGACTGGGACAGCGCCAAGAAGGAGAAGGAAGAGAAGTACGAGAAGGAGGACAAGTACGGCAAGCCGCACGGTGGCATGCACACGGGTGGCGGGGCCCTGGCCTCCGTGAGCGAGGAGGACTGGGGTACCGCCAAGGACAAGGGCGACTCCGACAAGGAGGAGTCCTGGGGCGACAAGAAGGACAAGGAGTGGAAGCACGACAAGCCCAGCGGCGGCATGCACACCGGTGGCGGCGGCCTCGCCCAGCCCGGTGTCACCGCGGGCGGCCTCGCCGCACTCGGAGTCCTCGGCGTCGGCGCCTACGCGCTGCGCCGTAAGAAGGCCACCGGCGACGTGGCCTGAGCCGTGCCCGGCGTCATAGCGGCCGGGGCCGTCCCGCGCGCCACGCGCGTCACGACGGCCCCGCTCGCTCATCTGTATGTCGTACCCGCTGCCGTGCCCGAATGAGGTGGTCCCCCCGATGCCGGCCAGTCCCCCCACTCCCCCCGAAACCGATCCGGCGTCACCGACGCGGCGGAGACTGCGCGCCATAATGACGGCGCTCTTCTGGAGCGGGGTCGGCCTGGTGCTGGTCACGACCCTGCTGGGCGGCGGGGGCGACCCTCCCGACGACGCGCACGGCCCGCACGCGCGTCCCGCGGTCTCCGCGGCGCCGTCCGCCCCGGCCTCCGGCGACCCGGCCGCGGGCGAGCCCGCCGCCGGCGCGTCCCTGCCGCGGGCCGACCCGACCCGGCTGGTCATCCCCCGCATCGACGTCGACGCCCCCTTCACCGATCTCGCCATCAACGGCAAGGGCCAGCTCGACCCGCCGCCGGCCCACAACACCAACCTCGTCGGCTGGTACGCCAAGGGCGTCTCCCCGGGAGAACGCGGTACGGCGATCATCGCCGGCCACGTGGACACGGCGACCTCCCCGGCCGTGTTCGCGCGACTCGACGAGTTGAAGAAGGGCGACCGCTTCCGGGTGGTGCGCGAGGACGGCAGCAGGGCCACGTTCGTGGTCGACCACGCGGAGTCCTTCGACAAGGACGACTTCCCCGACGAGCGCGTCTACGCCGACACACCCGACGCCCAGGTCCGGCTCATCACCTGCGCCGGCGACTACGACCACTCGGTCAAGGACTACACCGAGAACCTGGTGGTCTTCGCGCGTCTCGTCTGATCCGGCCGGCGGGCCGGTGCCGGCCGCCCGGGAGGAGAGCTTTCCTCCCGGGCGGCCCGCCCATCAGGCCACGGAGCAGTCCGCGCCGTTCAGGCCGAACGCCGTGGGGCTGGGGTTCGCACCGGACCGGGCCCCCGTGAAGCCGATCGTGACCGAGCCGGACGCGGGGATCGACGCGGTGTACGCGGCGGAGGTGACGGTGACCTCGGAACCGCTCTGGGCCGGTGTGCCGCCCCACATGTGGGTGATCCGCTGGTCGGCGGGGAAGGTCCAGCGCAGTGTCCAGCCGTTGACCACCGCGCTGCCGGTGTTGCGGATGGTCACCTCGCCCTGGAAGCCGCCGGGCCACTCGCCGGTCACCCGGTAGCCCACCTCACAGGCTCCCGTCGTACCGCCGGCCGACGTGCTGACGGTCACCGTGGCGGAGCGCTGCGAGCGATTGCCGGCGGCGTCCCGGGCGTAGACGGCGAAGGTGTACGAGGTGTCGGGACTGAGGCCGGTGACGGTGGCGGAGGTGCCGGTCGTCGTGACGGCGGCGGACTCCGTGCCACCGCTGACCCGCACGACGTCGTAGCCCGTGACCCCGACCGCGTCGGTGGCCGCGCCCCAGCTCAGGGTCACGGACGACGCGGTCACCGCCGAGGCGCTCGGGGTGCCGGGAGCGGTCGGAGCCGTGGTGTCGTCGCCCGGACCGGACCCGAAGACCGCGGCTTCCTCGGACGTGGCGGCGATGCCGTCGGCGCCGTTGAACAGACGCTCGCCCCAGCTGGTCAGCTGGTCCGGGTCGAAGTTCGTGACCATGTCCAGGTACTCGACGCCCCCGCCGTTGCCGCTCCAGGACCAGCCGAGGTACCCGAGACCGAGCTGCCGGGTGACGGCCAGGATGGTGTCCTCGTCGGGGTTGCCGTCGGAGTGGTCATGACCGAACTCGCCCACCACGATGGGGAGTTCTGCGGTGACGAAGCGGCCCAGATAGTCGCTGATCTCGGCGGCGGTGTCGAACACGCCGTACATGTGGATGGAGAACACGGTGTTGGCGTCCGGGTCGGCGGCGAAGACCGAGGCGGCGTTGTCGCGCATGGTGAACGCCCAGTCCTGGCCCCAGTTCGGGGCGTCGACCATCAGGGTGTGATCGAAGCCGGCGTCGCGCAGCTTCTGGATCGCGGCCTTGGTGTCGGCCGTCCAGTTCGCGTAGCCGGTGTTGCCGTGCGGCTCGTTGCCGATGTTGACGATGACGTAGTCCTCCTGACCGGCCAGGGCGCTCTGCACGCCGATCCAGTAGTCGGCGGCACGGGAGAGGGTGACCGCTCCGCTCTGCTCGCCGTAGCCGGTGGTGTCATGCACCTCCAGCACGCAGATCAGCCGGTTCTGTTTGCACTGCGCGACCACGTTCGCCACGTCGGAGGCGTCGTTTCGGGTCCACCGGTCGCCGCTGGAGAGGACGACGCGCACGGTGTTGGCGCCCTTGGCCTTGATGTGCGCCAGGGAGCTGATCCGGTCGGCGTACCAGGTGTGCGCGTGGTTGACGCCCCGCATCACGAAGTCGTTCCCGGAGGCCTCCAGCAGCCGGCCGTTCTCGACGCGGAACCCGGTGGGTGCCGCGTGGGCGGCCGGAGAGGTGAGCGCGAGGAGCGGGAGGAGAAGTCCCAGGAGGGTGGTGAGGAGTGCGGCGGTGCGGGGGACGTCGTGGCGGTGTTCGGTGGATCTCATGGCGGCTCCAGTGAGTGGGAGGAGGGATCCGGGTGTGCTCGCCGTGTGTCAGGAGGCGGTCGTGCAGTCGAGGGTCGCCGCCGGGGAGGCGGAGGTTGCCCGGGTGGCGATGAGACCGAAGGACGTGCTCGCGCCGGGGGTGAGGGTGCCGTTCCAGCCCGCGTGGGTGACGGTGGCCGTGCCGTCGGGGGCCGTGCCGAGGGTGCCGTTCCAGACCTGGGTGACGCGGGCGCCGTCGGCCGGCACGACCGTCACCGTCCAGCCCGTGACGGGGGCGGCGGAGGTGTTGGTCACCGTCACCTCGGCCTGGTAACCGCCCTGCCAGGCGGAGACGGCGCGGAAGGAGGCGGTGCAGGCGGAGTCACCCGGGTCGCCCGGGTCGCCGGGGTCGCCGGGGTCGCCGTCCTCCAGGAGCGCGGCCAGGGCCGGGAACCAGCGGGCGGCGATCTTCTCGTCCCCGGCGGCGTTCGGGTGCACGCCGTCGTAGGTGTCGGTGGACGTGTCGAATCCCGTCCACTGGTCGACCACGGTGACCGGGGAGTGGCTGGTGCCGGTCGACGCGGCCCACGCGGGAATCCGGGCGTTGAGGTCGGCGACGCGCTGGGCGCAGGCGGCGCAGGTAGCGGGGTTCATGGGGATGAGCTGGGCCACGAGCACGCGCATGTCCGGGTTGGACGCCCGCATTTGCGCGACCAGGTGGGTGTAGGCGGCAAGGATCCGGTCAGGAGAGACGGCGCTCCAGACGTCGTTCGTGCCGAAGTGCATGACAACGATGTCCGGCTGCGTGGCGGTAAGGCGTGCGGGGAGGAGGTTCTGGTCCGCGACGTTGGTGACCAGCTCGCCGCCGTGTCCTTCGTTGTCGCCGTCGTGCGCCACGCCGCAGCCCTGTTCGGGCAGGGTGCCGACGAAGTCGATGCCGGTGTGACTGGCGTCCAGCAAGCGGTTCCACAGCACCGCCCGCCAGCAGCCGGGCGAGCCGGTGATGGAGTCACCGAGGGGCATGATGCGAACCGGTGCGGCCGCGGCGGCCGGTGTCACGGCGGGCCCGAGCGGGAGGAGCAGGGCGGCCAGCAGGCCGAGGAGCGGAAGTGTGGTCAAGCGCAGAAGCCGGTTGTCGCGCATGGATTTCCCCTTCCCTGATCGACATGGGAGCGCTCCCATGCCAGACATCAAGCCACTGTTGTCGTAGACGCGTCAAGAGGGTGGGGCGGATTGCGGTGCGGGGCCGACTCCCGCCTCCCGGCCGGGACGGTTGTCCTGGGTCAAGGGTGGGCCTACTCTCTCCGTGGAGAGAAAGCGCTTTCCAGCGGTTCGATTCGAGGAGCGGCGCATGCCCCTGTCCCCCGTCCGCCGCCGCGTCGCCGTCGTCGGCACCGGCGCCATCGTCAGCAGTGGCCATCTGCCCGCGCTGCGCGCCCACGCCGACCGCGCCGAACTGGTCGCCGCCGTCGACGTGGACCGGGACAGGCTCGACGCCTTCTGCTCGGCGGCAGGGGAACAGGTGGCCGGGTTCACCTCGACGGGCGCGATGCTGGACGCCGTGCGCCCCGATCTGGTGCTGATCGGGACCCCTCCGTCGCTGCACCGCGAGCAGACGGTGGCCGCGCTCGAGGCCGGCGCCTGGGTGCTGTGCGAGAAGCCGTTGTGCCTGTCGCTCGCCGAGTACGACGAGATCGCCGCCGCCGAGGAGGCTTCGGGGGCGTACGCCTCCGTGATCTTCCAGCACCGCTACGGCTCCGGCGCCGTCCACGCCCGCGAGCTGATCCGGAGCGGGGAACTGGGCGTTCCGCTGGTCGCCCACTGCCAGACCACCTGGCACCGGGACGCGGCGTACTACTCCGTGCCGTGGCGCGGACGGTGGGCCACCGAGGGCGGCGGGCCGACGATGGGGCACGGCATCCACCAGTACGACCTGCTGCTGCACCTGCTCGGCCCGTGGGAGGAGATCCGGGCCATGGCGGCACGCCTCGTCCACGACACCGAGAGCGAGGACGTCTCCACCGCCCTGGTCCGTTTCCGTGACGGCGCGCTCGCCACGGTCGTCAACAGTGTGCTCTCGCCCGACGAGATGAGCCGGGTCCGTGTCGACTGCGCGGACGCGACGGTCGAACTCACCCACCTCTACGGGCACGGCAACGACGACTGGAGGTACACCCCGGCGCGGCATGTCCCCGCCGGGCGTGCCGATGCCTGGCGGACGCCGGCCCGGGACGTGCCCAGTTCGCACGCCGCCCAGCTGGACGCTCTCCTCGACGCCTACGACGCCGGTGCGCGGCCGCCCGGCAGCGGACAGGAGGCCCGGGGCACGCTCGAGTTCGCCGCCGCTCTGTACAAGGCGGCGTTCACCGGGCAGCCGGTGCGCTCCGGTGAGATCGTTCCCGGGGACCCCTTTCACGCGGCCATGCACGGGGGACGTTCCGGGTGGGCGTCCGGGGGGACGGTGTGAGGATGCGCGTCGACCACCGGGCCGGTGACGCCGTCGAGGTCGTCGCGGGCGAGAGCGGCACACGGATCCTCCGTTATGTCTACCGACGCCGCCGGGTTCCCCGCGCGTAGGACGCGGGCAGGCGGGCCGACGCCACGGCCAGCGCGACGGCCGCACTGGCGATGCCCAGCACCGCCCCCGCCGCCACATCGCCCGGATAGTGCACCCCCGTATGGATCCGGGAGTACCCCACCGCCCCCGCCAGAGCCCCCAGCGGAACGGATGCCGCCGGCACCACCGTGCCGACCGCCGTCGCGAACGCGACCGCCGACGCGGTGTGCCCGGAAGGGAACGACGCCGACGTCGGCATCGGTACGTGCCGGTCCACCGTCACCCGCGCCGCTTCCCGGTCCGGACGGTCCCTGCGCACCAGGCGCTTGCCCAGCAGATTGGCCGACGCCGAGGCCACCGCTATGGCTCCGACCCCGGCGAGCGCGGCCCGGCGCGGACGTGACCCGGCCAGGGCGAGCGCACCCGCGATGGCGAACGAGATCTTGGAGTGGTCCGCCGCGTGGGAGAGGCGGCGCAGCGCCCGGTCGAGGGTCGGCGTCGGAGTGGCCGCGACCGCCGCGTACAGGGCGCCGTCCACCGCCCTGAGATCACCGAGTACCGCGGAGGCGACCCTGCGCAGTCCGTCGGCCGGCGGTACGGGTTCGGTGAGCGGACGGGTGGCGTCCTGGGTGGTGGTGGGCGGCTCGCTCATCTGTCTCTCCCGCGCTGGCATCGTGAAGTGGTACCCGCACAGGGGCGCGGGAATCACCAGGTGCCCACGGTACGCAAGAACCGTACGAGCGGCCCGCCCGCCCCGGCCCTCACCCGGTCCGCGGGCCGGGAAACCGTGCCGGCGCGGGGAGTTGGCACGCCCAGGACGGGTTCGTGTGGCTGTGGTCCGGCATGGCGTGGGAAGCCGTGAGTCGTTGACCTGTATACCCCCCTCCTGTATGCGACGCGCAGGGGTTGGACGACTTGACCTTGTACCCCCCGGGGGTATGCTGGACCGCAGGGGGCCGGCTCGGTGAGAGCCGTGGGGTCCCCGTTCCACTTCCCGAGGAGACGGCCATGAACACCGGACTGAAGATCACCGCGTTCGCCGCCGCCCTGGCCGCCACCTTCGGCACGGCCTACGGCATCGGTGAGGGCTTCGACCCGGTCGCCGTGGAGCGTGCGCCGGCGCACGACGGGGGGCACGCCTCGCCTTCACCGCAGGCGGAGGAAGGCGGCGGCCGCACCGGCCACGACAGCACTCCGGCCGGCGGACTCCAGATCTCCGAGGGCGGACATACGCTCGATCTGCGCACCCCGCGGATCACGGCCGGGCACCGCACCGATCTGCGCTTCACGGTGCGGGACGACAGCGGGCGGGCCGTCACCGAGTATCGCCGCGAGCACGACAAGGAACTCCACCTGATCATCGCCTCCCGCGACCTGCTCACCTACCGCCATCTGCACCCCACCCGTGCCGCCGACGGCACCTGGAGCATCCCGGTCGACCTGCCCCGGGCCGGCGACTACCGGGTCTTCGCCGACTTCACCCCGGCGGAGAAGGACGCGCAGGACCTCACCCTCGGAGCGGACCTCGCCGTCTCCGGCTCCTACCGCCCGCGGGAACTGCCCCGGCCCACGGACACGGCCACCGTCGACGGCTACGAGGTCGAGCTGACCGGATCACTGCGACCGGGCCGGGCGAGCGAACTGCGGCTGAGCGTCTCGCGTGCCGGAAAGCCGGTCACCGACCTCCAGCTCTATCTCGGCGCCTACGGCCACCTGGTCGCCCTGCGCTCCGGAGACCTCGCCCACCTGCACGTCCATCCGCAGGGCGAGCCCGGCGACGGCCGGACCGGACCCGGCCCGGAGGTCTCCTTCACCGCCACGGCACCGAGCGGCGGCAGCTACCGGCTGTTCCTGGACTTCAAGCACGACGGAGTCGTCCACACCGCGGCGTTCACCGTTCGGGCCGGAGCGGCCGGGACCGGTGCCGAGGCACCTCCGGGCGGCACGCAGCGGCACTCCGACGGCCACGGACACTGAGCCTCAGCCCAGGGCACGGTCCAGATTGAACGCGGCGCTGATCAGGGAGAGATGGGTGAACGCCTGCGGGAAGTTGCCCCGCTGCTCCCCGGTGGGGCCGATCTGCTCCGCGTACAGGCCGAGATGGTTGCCGTACGTCAGCATCTTCTCGAAAGCGAGGGCCGCCTCGTCGAGCCGTCCGGCCCGGGTCAGTGCCTCGACGTACCAGAACGAGCAGATGGAGAACGTGCCTTCGTCGCCGTGCAGGCCGTCGGGGCTGGCCTGAGGGTCGTAGCGGTAGACCAGTGAGTCGGACACCAGGTCCTCGGTGAGGGAGTCGAGCGTGGACAGCCACTTGGGGTCGGTCGGTGCGATGAACTTCGCCATCGGCATCATCAGGACCGCCGCGTCCAGTACGTCCCCGCCCTCGTGCTGCATGAACGCCTGCCGTGACGCGGACCAGCCGCTGCTCATGATCCGCCGGTAGATGGTGTCCCGGCTCGCCCGCCAGCGGGTGAGGTCGGCGGGCAGACCGCGCCGTTGGGCCATGCGGATGGCCCGCTCGATCGCCACCCAGCACATCAGCCGCGAGTACAGGAAGTTCTTGCGCCCGCCGCGGGTCTCCCAGATGCCCTCGTCGGGCTGGTCCCAGTGCGCGCACACCCAGTCCACCAGCGCCGTCACGTCGTCCCACTGCCCGCTGGAGACCGGCTCGGCCCATTTGTCGTAGAGATAGATGGAGTCGATCAGGGCCCCATAGATGTCGAGCTGCATCTGGTCGGCAGCGGCGTTGCCGACCCGGACCGGCGCCGAGCCGTGGTGGCCCCCGAGGTGCCCGAGCTCCTGCTCGGTGAGGTCGGTGCGGCCGTCGATCCCGTACATGATCTGCAGCGGGCCGGAGCCCTTGCAGTCACCTGGGCTGACGTGCCGGGAGACGAACGCCATGAAGGCCTCCGCCTCCTCGGTGAAGCCCAGCCGCAGCAGTGCGTACACACAGAACGCCGCGTCGCGCACCCACACGTACCGGTAGTCCCAGTTGCGTTCCCCGCCCGGATCCTCGGGCAGGCTGGTCGTCGGCGCCGCCACGATCGCGCCCGTCGGCGCGTAGGTGAGCAGCTTCAGGGTGAGGGCCGAACGGTGCACCATCTCCCGCCATCGCCCCCGGTAGCGCGAGGAGGACAGCCAGCGCCTCCAGTACGCCACCGTCGCGGCGAACTCCCGCTCCGCCTCCCCGCACTCGCACCGGTTCGGTGACCGGTCCGCGTCGAGCTGGTCCAGGGTGAGGACCGCCGTGTCGCCCTCGGTCAGTTTGAAATCGGCCCACACATCGGTCTCGTCCGCCTCCAGCGGGACGGTCGCGGTGAGCGCGAGGGAGAGCTCCCGGGACTCGAAGACCGCGACACCACCGGTCAGCCGCACGGTGTGCGGGTGGGCGCCGTAGCCGAAGCGCGGTGCCACCCGGGTGCGGAACGGCACGGTGCCGCGTACGCACAGCACCCGCCGGATCAGCCGGTGCGGGCGCTGCGTGGTCGATTCGCCGTCGAGGGGAATGAAGTCCTGCACCTCGCCGACCCCGTCCTCGGTGAAGAACCGGGTGATCAGGACGTTGGTGTCGGGGAAGTAGAACTGTTTGGTGTGGGCCGGCACGGCCGCCGACAGCTCGAAGCTGCCGCCGCGCCCGGCGTCCAGGATCGCGGCGAACACGCTCGGCGAATCGAAGGACGGGCAGCAGTACCAGTCGATGGTCCCGTCGGTCCCCACCAGGGCCGCACTGCGCAGATCACCGATCAGCCCGTGATCGGCGATCGGCGTGTACCCCGGTGCTGCGGACGCGTCCCGTGCCCTGGCCGTCCCGTCCATCGCAGCCTCCCTGGCCGGCGGCGCACACCGTCACGTGCGCACCACGTCACTCCAGCCTAGGTCCGGCGCCGAGCGGTGGCTCCCTGTGCGCGGACGGCCCCCGCGGCCGGCGGGGTGGGATCTCCCGGCCCTCCCGGAACAGGGCGCGAGCCGCCTTTGCGGCCAGGTGAGTTCGCCGTCCCGGCCGAGAGCGTCGGCTCGCGGTCCCGGACCTCCGTCACCAGGACGCCGATGGTGGTTCCGACGCTCCGAACGTGCCTCACACCACGGTGACCCGCAGCCCCGCCTCCTCGAAACGGCGCACCGTCTCCGGGGTCGCGGCGGAATCCGTGACCAAGGTGTCCACCGACTCGGCCGCGCAGATCCGGGCGAACGCCCGTCCGCCCAGTTTGCTGGAGTCGGCGGCCACGACCACCCGCTCGGCCCGCTCGCACAGCAGCCGGTTGATCGCGGCCTCCGCCTCGTCGTGCGCCGCCGCCCCGTGCGTGGCGTCGAAGGCGACGACACCGAGCACCGCCACGTCCAGGGTGATCTGCCCCAGCACCCCGTCCGCGAGCGGCCCGACCAGCTCGTAGGACTGGGCCCGCGCCACCCCGCCGGTCAGCACGATCTTGAACTGCGGTCGCACGGCCAGCTCATTGGCGATGTTCAGCGCGTTGGTCACCACGGTCAGCGCGGGCGACCCGGAGGTGAGATCGGCGCGTACGGCCAGGGCCCGCGCCACCTCGGTGGTGGTCGTACCGCCGGTCAGCCCGACCGCCTCGCCCGGCGCCACGAGGTCCGCCACCGCCTTTGCGATGCGCTGCTTCTCGGAGGCGTGCCGCGCGGTCTTGTAGCGCAGCGGCAACTCGTACGACACCCCGTGCACCACCGCGCCGCCGCGGGTGCGCACCAGCATCTGCTGCTCGGCGAGCTGGTCGAAGTCGCGCCGGATCGTCGCCGCCGACACCGCCAGTTCGGCGGCCGCCTCCTCGACGTCCAGCCGGCCGCGCTCGACGAGCAGCTCCAGCAGCGTCTTCCAGCGGGCGTCCCGCGACATCCGCCCTCCCGTTTCCTCGTTCTTCGGTGACCCTAACGCACACCGTCGAGCGACTGATGCTTGATTCTGCTTGAAAACTGGCTCTATCTTGCAAGAGCAATCATCGAGGCGTCGGGTGGGAGTGCCGCATGACCCATGTCGAGGACGAACTGAACAGCCAGCCCGAATGCTGGCAGCGCGCAGCGGATCAGGCCGAGGCGCAGGCCCGGGCCCTGCCGGTGCCGGGGGAGCGGGTCGCGGTGGTCGGCTGCGGCACCTCGTACTTCATGGCGCAGGCCGTCGCCGCCCTGCGCGAGGACGCCGGCCAGGGCGAGACCGACGCCTTCGCCGCCTCGGAGTTCCCGCACCGCCGCGCCTACGACCGGGTCGTCGCGCTCACCCGCTCCGGCACCACCACCGAAGTCCTGGATCTCCTCGACAGGTTGCGGGGCACGGCCCGTACCACCGCGGTCACCGCCGACCCGGCCACCCCCGTGATGTCGCTCGCCGACGAGACCGTGGTCCTCGACCACGCGGACGAACGCTCCGTCGTCCAGACCCGGTTCGCCACGACGGCCCTCACCCTGCTCCGCGCCCACCTGGGCCTGCACAGCGACCGGGTCGTCGAGGACGCGCGGACGGCCCTGGACACGCCCCTGCTCGAAGGTCTGCTGGACCGCGCCCAGTTCACCTTCCTCGGCCGGGGCTGGACCGTCGGCCTGGCCAACGAGGCCGGACTGAAGATGCGCGAGGCCGCACTGGCCTGGACGGAGGCGTACCCGGCGATGGAGTACCGGCACGGCCCCATCAGCATCAGCACCTCCAACACCGCGACCTGGATGTTCGGCGAGGCACCGGAAGGGCTGGCAGGGCAGGTCCGGGACACCGGCGGACTGTGGATCGAGGGCACCCTCGACCCCCTCGCCGAACTCGTCCGCGCCCAGCGGCTCGCCGTCGCCCTCGCCGCGGCCCGCGGTCTCGACCCCGACCGGCCCCGCCACCTCACCCGCTCGGTCGTCCTCGCGCCCTGACCCGTCGGAAAGGACGGACCGTGCCGCTCACCACCACCGGCGTGCTCGTCGCCCGCGCCGCCTCCGCCCGTTCGGCGGTCGCCTCGTTCAACATCATCACCCTCGAACACGTCGAGGCCGTCATCGCCGGCGCCGAGTCGGTGCACGCCCCCGTCGTCCTCCAGATCAGCGAGAACGCTGTCAGATTCCGCCACGGGCGGCTGCTGCCGCTCGCCCGCGCCGCCGTCGCCGCCGCCGAGCACGCCACCGTCCCCGTCGCGCTCCACCTCGACCACGTCCAGAGCGACGCCCTGCTGCGCCAGGCCCCGGACGCCGGCTTCGGATCCGTGATGTACGACGCCGCCCGGCTGCCCTACGCCGACAATCTCGCCGCCACCCGGGCCGCCGCGGACTGGGCGCACGCCCAAGGGTTGTGGATCGAGGCGGAGTTGGGAGAGGTCGGAGGCAAGGCCGGACAGTCCGCGCCGGACCCCCACGCCCCCGGCGCCCGTACCGACCCCGACCAGGCGCGTGCCTTCGTCGCCGACTCCGGCGTGGACGCGCTGGCCGTGGCCGTCGGCACCACCCACGCCATGACCACCCGCACCGCCTCCGTCGACCACGCCCTCCTCAAACGGCTGGCCGCCGCCCTGGACGTCCCGCTCGTCCTGCACGGCTCCTCCGGCCTCCCCGACGACGAGCTCACCGCCGCGGTCACCGGCGGCATCACCAAGGTCAACATCGGAACCGCCCTGAACATCGCCATGACGGGCGCCATCAGGGAGTACCTCACCACCCACCCCGAGGCCGTCGACTCCCGCGGCTACCTCACGGTGGGCCGCGAGGCGATGACCCGGACGGTGGCGGAGATCATCGAGGTACTGAGCCCGGCGGCCGTGGTGCCCTGAGCTACCGCTTCACTGCCTTCAGCACGACGAATTTGGGATCCGAGGCCACCACCTCGCTGTTGCCGAACAGTCGGCGCAGCTGCACGTGGTACCCCAGGTGCCGGTTGCCGATCACCCACAGCTCACCGCCGGGGCGCAGGGTGCGGCGGGCGTCGGCGAACATGCGCCGGGCCGTGGCGTCGGTGGTCGCCTGATGGGAGTGGAAGGGCGGGTTGTTGAGCACGAGGTCGACGCTGTCCGCCGGCAGGCCCGACAGGCCGTCGCCGACCCGGAACTCGGCGTGTCCCGGCACGCCGTTCGCCCGGTACGTGGCCTCCGCCGACGCCACCGCCTGGAAGGACTCGTCCACGAACAGCACCTCGGCCCGCGGATCGGCCAGCGCCATCGCCGTACCCACCACACCGTTGCCGCAGCCCAGGTCCACCACGCGGCCGCCGCCGCGGCCGGCGGGCAGGTGCTTCAGGAAGAAACGGGTACCGATGTCGAGACGGTCCGCGCAGAAGACGCCGGCGTGATTCACGACCGTCCGCCCCGAGGCCGGGCCGACGTCGTCGGGCAGGGAGTACCGGTAGGGCCAGGGGTTCGCGGGGCGGGCCGTCGCGGGATCCGGTGTGCAGAGGATCAGCCGCGCCTTCTTCTCGGCGAGCGAGGTCCTGGTCGGGCCGAGGATCCGCTCGAAGAGGTTCAGGGTGGAGGTGTGGATCTCCTTCACCATGCCGGTGCCGACGACGACCGTGTCCGCGTGCACCGCCGGTGCCAGCCGCAGCAGCTGGTCCTCCAGCAGCGCAAGGCTCTTCGGCACGCGGACGAGCAGGACGTCGATCCGGTCCGGCGGGGGATCCT
This sequence comes from Streptomyces sp. NPDC086080, assembly GCF_044540255.1. NCBI lineage: Bacteria > Bacillati > Actinomycetota > Actinomycetes > Kitasatosporales > Streptomycetaceae > Streptomyces > Streptomyces sp. NPDC086080. The sequence continues at coordinate 230,712 of NZ_JBITRU010000008.1, read as the reverse complement.
GTGTGGTGAGCAGCCGGACCGTGCCGGGTTCGACGCCGTTGCGGGCGAGGTTGGCGCGGGTCGCCTCCTGACCGAGCCACGAGTCGGTGATCTGTGTCGGGTGGTGTGCGGCCAGCGCCGTGACCAGCGCGCCCCAGCGGTCACCGACGACCACGACCGTGCCGGACAGCGGGATCCGCCGGTCGGCGAGATGCCTGAGGAGATACGCGTCGGAGGCGTCCCAGGCACGCAGCCTGTCCCGCGGATCCTCGGGGAAACGGGCCAGTGCCGGATCGCCCCATGGAGTCGTCATTCGGTCGTTCATCGTCCGACCAGGCTAACGGAGCCCCAGTTCAGCACCTGTCGGGGAGGATGGAGGCATGGACGCCGAGCTGTTCCCCAGGGCACGGAGCGAGATCGCGCCGGGCGCGGTGCACGTACCGGACTGGCTGGACGCACGGGAGCAGCGCGAGCTGCTGGACGACTGCCGTGATGCGGCCCGTCCGCCCGCCGGACTGCGCACCGTCCGCACGCCGGGCGGCGGCACCATGACCGCCCGGCAGGTGTGTCTCGGATGGCACTGGTATCCGTACGGATATGCCCGCACGGTCGTCGACGGCGACGGCGCCCCGGTGAAACCATTCCCCGTGCGGCTCGCCGAACTGGGCCGCCGCGCCGTGACCGAGGCGCTGGGTGAGGACGCCGCCCGAGCGGCCGAGCACGACATCGCGCTGGTCAACTTCTACGACGCCGACGCCCGTATGGGCATGCATCGCGACAGCGACGAGCGATCGGACGCTCCCGTGGTGTCGCTGAGCCTCGGCGACACCTGCGTCTTCCGCTTCGGCAACCCCAGGACCCGGACCCGCCCCTACACGGACGTGGAACTGCGCAGCGGTGACCTGTTCGTCTTCGGCGGACCCTCCCGGCTCGCGTACCACGGCGTTCCCCGGGTGCACGCGGGCACCGGGCCGCCGGAGTTGGGGCTGAGCGGACGGCTGAACATCACGCTGCGGGTCAGCGGCCTGTAGTCCGCGGGTCTTGCGGATCATGGGAGACTCGCCATCATGAGCGGGAAGGCGGACCCCCGGCCGGCGGGGGAAGGGAGCAGTTCGAGGACGCGGCTGGACCGGGGGCGCGGCGCGCTCGGACCCGCGCTGGAACTCGTGCACACCGGACGCGCGCCGACCCGCGCGGTGCTCACCGCCGAGCTGGGGGTGACCCGCGCGACGGCCGGTGCGGTCGCCGCCGAGCTGGAGGCGCTGGGGCTGATCAGGGTCGACGCCCGGCCCGGTGCGGCGGCCGGTTCGCAGGGTCGCCCCTCGCACCGGCTCTCCGTCGCGGAGGACGGCCCCGTTGCGCTCGCCGCGCAGGTGCACTCCGACGGTTACCGGGCGGCGCTGGTCGGACTCGGCGGCCGTATCGTCGCCACGGCGCCCGGTTCCGAGGTCGTCGACGCCGACCCGGCGAAGGTCCTCGGTTCCGTCGTCGCGGCCGGCGCCGGGCTGCTGCGGGAGACCGGGAGGCGGTGCGTGGGAGCAGGGCTCGCCGTGCCGTCGGCGGTGGCCGAACCGGAAGGGCTCGCCCTCAACCCCCTGCACCTGGCGTGGCCCGCGGGCGCCCCGGTGCGGGAGATCTTCGCCGAACAGGTGCGCGCGGCCGGCCTGGACGGACCCGCCTTCGCGGCCAACGACGTCAATCTCGCGGCCCTCGCCGAACACCGGCACGGTGCCGGACGAGGCTCCCGTGACCTGCTGTGCGTGGCCACCGGCCACCGCGGGGTGGGCGGGGCACTGGTGCTCGACGGCCGTCTGCACACGGGCAGTTCGGGGCTCGCCCTGGAGGTCGGCCACCTTCCCGTCGACCCCGAGGGCCGCCCCTGCCACTGCGGCGGCCGCGGCTGTCTCGACGTGGAGGCCGACCCGCTGGCCCTGCTCACCGCGGCGGGACGGGCACCCGGCCCCGAGATGTCCCTGCTGAAACAGGCCGACGAGCTGATCCGCGGACAGTACGACGACCCGGACGTGCGCACCGCCACCGAGTCCCTCATCGACCGGCTCGGCCTGGGCCTCGCCGGACTGGTCAACATCCTCAACCCGGACCGGATCATCCTCGGCGGGCTGCACCGCACCCTGCTCGAGGCCGACCCGGACCGGCTGCGCGCCGTCGTCGCCGACCGCAGTCTGTGGGGCCGCAGTGGCGGCGTCCCCATCCTCGCCTGCACCCTGAACCACAACAGCCTCGTCGGCGCGGCGGAACTGGCCTGGCAGCCGGTGCTGGACGACCCTCTCGGGGCACTCGCGTAGGAGGACATCCGGCGTCGTGAGATGCCCGTCCCCCGAGTCCCTGCCCCGGCCCCACCGCCGACGAACACCGAGGAGTCCCCGTGTCCAAGCCTCCACTGCCGCCCGCGGCCGACGCCCTGCTGCGCAGGCCCCATCCCTGTGTCATGGCCACGCTGCGCTCCGACGGCGCGCCCGTGTCGACCCCCACCTGGTACCTGTGGGAGGACGGCCGCGCGCTGGTCAACTTCGACGAAGGCCGGGTCCGCCTGAAGCACGTCCGCCGTGACCCGCGCGTCACCCTCACGGTCCTCGCCGGGGACGACTGGTACACCCATGTCACCCTGATCGGCCGCGTGGCCGGCCTGTACGACGACGAGGGCCTCGCGGACATCGACCGCCTCTCCCGGCACTACACCGGCAACCCGTACCCGGACCGCGAGCGCGCCCGGGTCAGCGGCTGGATCGAGGTCGAACGCCGGCACGGGTGGGGCGCGATGAAGGACAGCACCCAGGCGTCCGGCTGACCCGGGGCGGGAAGGAGTCCACGTTCCGCACCGCCGTGCCCTGCGTACTCCCCGCGGGGTACGCCCGGTGCAGCCGGCCGTACGACGACGGGACCCCCTCGCGGGGTGACTCTCGAGGTGTCGCACAAAGGAGCGACGGGACAGCGCACCCGAGGAGTTGACGATCATGCAGACCCTGGCACACTTCGGCGACGGCGGGCCCGGCCCATGGATCCTGTTCCTGCCTCTGCTCTGGGTCCTGTTCATCGGCGGCGGCATCGCGCTGCTGCGCCGTACGGCGTGGCACGGGCACCGGGGCCGCGGACCTGGCCGGTCCGCCATGGAGCACGAGTCGCCCATCGCGGTGCTCGGCCGCCGCTTCGCCTCCGGCGAGATCGACGAGGACGAGTACTGGCGCCGGCTGTCCGTCCTGGACGAGGAGTTCGGCCGGCCCGGCAGGGCGGGGTGACGCGTCCCCCGGCATCGGCGACAGCGCACCGGCCGTCGCGCGGATCACCCCGGCTCGGCGATGAGCACCGCGCGGGTCGGCGCGCGGTGCTCACCGCGCGGGTCGGCGCGCGGACGGTGTCCCGCGGGCACCGGCCCGGGGGGACACCGTCCCGCCCGCGCCGGTACCCGGCACGTCAGGTTCACCGTGCCCGGGGCGCGGGCGACGGCCCGCCGCCCGTCAGCCCGGGACGGTCGAGTGGGCCGGGGCCCGCTCGGGGCGGGTCCCGGCGGTGTGCTCGGCGAACGCGACCTCCGCGAACCGGTGGTCCGTGGGTTCGACGGCCGCGAGCCGGGGGAGCCGGTCCCAGGCCGCTGGTGCGTCCGCGGACGGCGTCGGCAGGGTGAACCACACGACCTTGCCGGACTCGCCGTCGGGCACGGCGCCCCAGCTCTCGCTCATCGCGGCCACCATCGCCAGCCCGCGCCCACAGGTGGCGAGCGGTCCGGCGTCCGCCACCACCGGCAGGCGCGGATCACGGTCGGACACCGAGATCTTGAGCCGGTCGAGCAGCAGTTCCATCTCGACGGTGCACGTCTTGTCGGGCAGGGCATGCCGGTGGACATTGGACAACAGCTCTGTCACACCGAGCGAGGCCCGGTCTATCAATGAATCCATATGCCAGTAGCGCAACTGCGCAGATACGATTCTGCGGACCTGGCCGATCCGCGACGGCAGGGCTTGGAGCTCCACCGCGCAGTGCCTGCTTGGGTGACTGATCACGGCTGCGACTCCCCGACGTGAGGTCCGGAAGAACACGGAGTACGGATCCAGCAGGACGCCCGCGTGACGCTGCCGCCTGCTGTCCTGGCCGGCGGGCTGGTTCGCAGCGTTATCGCCGGTAAACCCAGAGTGACGTGGGACCAGCGTGACGCAGCGGATGGGGTGGCGCAACTCGCGGACATCTCAGGCGCCGCGCCCCGACGCCCGGCGGACGGCCTCGATGAAGCGGCGGGCGGCCGGCGGGCCGGGCTCGCCCGGTGCGGGATCGTGGTCGCCGAGAGTGAGCAGGTACCGGTTGCCGTTGAGGTCCGCCAGGGCCCGGTCCTCGGGTACGAACCAGGGCCTGGTCGCGCGGACCGCCTGCACCGGGGCACTGTCGATCTCACTGCCGTAGCTGGTGAGCAACTCCAGTCGGCCGCCGCTGATCCGGACCTGCCCGGCCCGGGTGAGCGAACGCAGCCGCTTGCCGATCCGCACGCCCGTGGCCGTGAACTCCGGCTCCGCCATGCCACCCGCCCCCTTGTGCGTGTCGGTGTGCCGGACTCCGCGGCCCGGCTCGTGCCCTGATCCCGTGTGCCCTTGCTTCCGCCGGTGCAGTCTGCCCGCACCCGCCGCCGAGCACCAGTGCGCGCGCCCCCGTTCCCCGGGGTGTGGGAGCACTCGCGCCAATGCGCCCCCCTACGCCCCCGTGCCCGGCCCCCCAGGGGCGGCTTTGAGACGCTCAAAGGAGCGTTTATGCAGGTGAGAGGTGGTGCGGATGGTGCTTATGATCGGGGTACCGGCCGCGTGGGACGCCGTCGGCGCTCAGTGTAAGGAGCCCTGTCGTGAGCACTCCCCAACAGACTTTGACCGGCGCCACCCTCGACGTCGACCGCAGCGACTCCGCGTACCGGGCGTGGCTCAAAGAGGCCGTACGCAGGGTCCAGGCCGACGCCAACCGCTCGGCGGACACCCATCTGCTGCGCTTTCCGCTGCCCGAGCGGTGGGGCATCGACCTCTATCTGAAGGACGAGTCGACCCACCCGACCGGCAGCCTCAAGCACCGGCTGGCCCGTTCGCTCTTCCTGTACGGACTCTGCAATGGCTGGATCCGTCCGGGCCGCCCGGTGATCGAGGCGTCCAGTGGGAGCACCGCCGTGTCGGAGGCGTACTTCGCGAAACTGATCGGGGTGCCCTTCATCGCGGTCATGCCGCGCACGACGAGCGCCGAGAAGTGCCGCCTGATCGAGTTCCACGGCGGGCGGTGCCACTTCGTGGACGACCCCCGCACGATGTACGAGGCCTCGGCCGCCCTCGCGGAGGAGACCGGCGGCCACTACATGGACCAGTTCACCTACGCCGAACGGGCCACGGACTGGCGGGGCAACAACAACATCGCCGAATCGATCTTCCGTCAGCTGCGGTTGGAGCGGTTCCCGGAACCGGCGTGGATCGTCGCCACGGCCGGCACCGGCGGCACCTCGGCGACCCTCGCGCGCTACGTCCACTACATGCAGTACGACACCCGCATCTGTGTCGCCGACCCGGAGGACTCCTGCTTCTTCGAAGGCTGGACGGCAGGCGATCCGGGCGTCGTCTGTGACCGCGGCTCCCGTATCGAGGGCATCGGCCGGCCGCGGATGGAGCCGAGCTTCGTGCCGGGTGCCGTCGACCGGATGATGAAGGTGCCCGACGCGGCCAGTGTCGCCGCCGTGCGGGCTCTGGAGGGGGTCATCGGCCGCAAGGCGGGCGGCTCCACCGGCACCGGGCTGTGGAGCGCGCTGAAGCTCGTCGCGGAGATGGTCACGGAGGGCCGGCGGGGAAGCGTGGTGACTCTGCTGTGCGACCCGGGGGACCGGTACCTGGACAAGTACTACTCGGACGCCTGGCTGGCCGAACAGGGGCTGGACATCGCGCCGTACTCGGCGGCGGTCGAGTCCCTGCTGCGGACGGGGGTCTGGCCCGGCTGACGGCGGGCCCCGCCGTCGTGGCCACGACGGACGGGGCGGCGTGGCTCCACGGGCGGCGGACAGTGCCGGACGTCTGCCCGCCCTCCTGGTGCCCCGTCAGATCTTGGCGGACTCCGAGGAATCCTCGGGCTCGCCCGCCACCACCAGGTGCCGCAGGTGCTCCGACACCTCCGCGCGCGCACCCTCGGGCAGCCCGGGGTCGGTGACGAGGGTGTCGACCTGTTCCAGGGAGGCGAACGAACTCAGTCCCACCGTCCCCCACTTGGTGTGGTCGGCGACCACGACCACCCGCCGGGCCGACTGGACGAGGCGCCGGTTGGTCTCGGCCTCCGCGAGGTTCGGCGTCGACAGCCCCGCCTCGACCGATATCCCGTGCACCCCGAGGAACAGCAGGTCGAAGTGGAGTGCCGCGATCGCCTGGTCGGCCACCGGGCCCACCAGGGAGTCGGACGGTGTGCGCACCCCGCCCGTCAGGACGACCGTGGCCGCGCCCTGCCGGGGCCCCGCGGTGCGCTGCGCCGCGTGGAAGACGTCGGCCACCCGCACCGAGTTCGTGACCACCGTGAGATCGGGGATGTCGACCAGTCGATGCGCCAGCGCGAACGTCGTCGTACCGCCCGACAGCGCGATGGCCGCACCGGGGGAGACCAGCTCGGCCGCCGCCCGCGCGATGTCCTCCTTGGCGGTCGGCTCCAGGCCCGACTTGGCCTCGAAACCCGGTTCGTGCGTGCTCGCCTCGACCACCGGGACCGCGCCGCCGTGCACCTTCTCCAGTACGCCCTGCCGGGCCAGCGCGTCGAGGTCGCGGCGGACCGTCATGTCCGACACCCCGAGCTGGCGGGTCAGCTCGTTGACCCGGACACCGCCCCGGCGCCGGACCTCGTCGAGGATCAGGGTGCGCCGCTGCTCCGCGAGCAGGTTCTGATTCTCGCTCACGTCCGCTCCGGTCCTTTCGCCACAAAACCTCCGACACACCTCACGCGCCCGCTGCGACGACCGGGTTCCCTCCCGGCACCGGTGCGCGGACGTCCCATCCTCGCATGCCGGACCCCGGAGGGTGCCACCGATGGTTTCGTCGCGAGCATGTCACAGATGGCGTGGGCGGTGCTTGCGTGTCACCCGGACCGGGGAGATTACGCGACGAGAGGTGTCAGCCGTCCCGCCGCGGGAGATCCTGTGCCCGCACGGACGGAACCGACGGGGTGTCACGGGGGAAGTGCGAAGCCATGGCAAGCGCGCCGCAGCACAGACCGCCGGAGGCGGACAACGGTCCCGGCACCCGGCCGGGGGAGCCCGCGACAGCCCTGGAACTCCTGGTCCACGGCGTGGGCGGCACCACTCCCGAGAAGATGCTCGACGACCCGCGCACGGTCCGGATCACCGGTGACGACATCGCCGCCGTGTACCGCCGCGCGGACGACGCCGACGCGGAATGCCGGCCCGCCGGACGCCGTGAGGGGCCCGTCCCCGAGGCCTACGTCTGGTGCAACCTCACCTCGGGGAACGGCACCCGTGCCCTGTGGCTGTTGCTGCTGCCCTTCATGGTGGTCAACCTCGCCCACTGGATGCGCCCCACGGCCCACGGCCGCCGGCGCACGATCCGGTGTTACGGCGTACTGGTGCGGCTGGCCGGACTGAGCCTGACGGTGCTGCTCGTCGCGGCCGCCTGCGAGGTCGCCCTCGACCTGGCCGCGTGGCAGTGCGCGGGCACCCGCGCGTGCGCCGAGCGGCACTCCTGGCTGGGCTTCCTCTCGCCCGGGCTCTCCGACGGAGGCTGGTGGAGCACGCCGGGCCGCCGGCTCGCCCTCGCCGCCCTGGTGCCCACGGCCCTCACCGGTCTGCTGTGGTTCCTCTCCCTGCGCACCTGGAGCGCGTACGAGTCCCAGCAGCCGATGACCCCCGGCCCCGAACCCGAGGAGGACACGGTCCCCACCGCGCTCGGCCGGCCCGGCTTCTGGTACGGCCGACGCCTGGTCGCCCGGCTGCGCGCCGCGCACACCGCCGCCGGACTGCTGACGGTCGCCGCCGCCGTCGGCTCCGCCGCCGCCCGGTACGACCGCGAGCCGGGCGGCCCCGCTGCCCCGGCCGTCCTCGGTGTGCTCCTGGAGGCGGTACTGGCCGCCGGGGCGGGCGCCGTGGTGTGGGTGGTCTGCCGCCGGGGCCGCAGCGAACGCCGGCTGGACGGCGCGCTCGACCGCCGCCTGGTGCGGGCTCTGCCCCTCGCCTCTCTCGTCCTGCTCGCGCTCGCCCTGCTGTACGCGGGATGGGAGCGTCCCGGGTGGGAGTCGTCGGGCCGGCTGCCGGGCGACGCCACCTTCGGTGCCCTCGCCCTCGCGCAGGGCCTGCTGGTGATCGTCCTCGCCGGGGTCGCCCACACCCTGTACCGCACCCGCCCCGACCGGCGTGCCGCCCTGCGGGGCCTGGCCGGACCGGCCGTCGCCATGCTCGCCTGCGCGCTGGGCGGTGTCATGTCGGGCGGCGTCTCCCAGCGCGTGTCCGACTGGCTGGACGGCACCGGCACCTCGATGCCCGGACCGCCTGTGCTGCTCACCTGGCAGGCCTCCGTGATCCCGCCGCTGCTCGTGCTGCTGCTGGTGATGTGCGGCTGGCTCGCCCGCCGCGCCGTGCGGATCGCCCGTGCGGAGCGCGCCGCGGTGGAGCGCGAGTACGCCGACGAGCCGGGTGATCCCGGACGCACCCGCCGTATCGCCTCCGTCCGCGCGATGGCCGCCCTCACCGACCGTGGACCGCGCATCCTCGCCGTCACCTCCACCGCCACCCTGCTGCTGGGTGCCGGCGCCCTCGTCGGTGCCCTCACCACCGAGCAGACCCCCGGCGAGGCGGCGCGGGGTTCGTACGCCGTCGTCCACGGCGCGGCCGAGACCGCGCAGGCACTGGGCTCCTGGCTGATCGGACTCGGCTTCATACTCCTGGTCACCTGGGGCCGCCGCGCGTACAAGGACGCCTCCGCGCGGCGCACCATCGGCATCCTGTGGGACGTCGGCACCTTCTGGCCGCGCGCCGCGCACCCCTTCGCGCCGCCCTGCTACGCGGAGCGTGCCGTGCCCGACCTGACCTGGCGGATCGCCACCTGGACCCGGTCCACCGGCGGAGGTCTTGTGCTCTCCGGCCACTCCCAGGGCAGTGTCCTCGCGGCCGCGGCCGCCTGGCAGCTCCCGCCGTCCACCCGCGGGCGCATCGCCCTGCTGACCTACGGATCCCCGCTGGAGCGGCTGTACGGGCGCTGGTTCCCCGCGCACTTCGGACCGGACGCGCTCGGCTTCCTGCACCAGGAGGTCGACTGCTGGCGCAATCTCCACCGGCGCACCGACCCCATCGGCGGCCCCGTGCGGCTGCCGGGAGCCCACGGTTCCGACGTGGACCGCTCCGCGCTCCGGGACCCCCTCGCCCACGGCCGCACCGAGAACCATCCGCTGCCCGCGCCGATCCTCGGCCACTCCGACTACCAGGCCGACCCCGCGTTCGCCGAGGAACGCGGCCGGCTGCTGGCCCGCCTGCGGCCCGGGGTACCGGCCCCGCGGCACACGGAGGAGCCCGGCCCGGGCCCCCGGCCGGCTGAAGAAGGCCGTACTCAGGGGAGCGGGGGCAGGTCCTCGGCGTAGAGGAGGGTCAGGTCGTCGGTGGTCGGCTCGTCGAACTGGGCCACGCGGCTCGCGTGCCGCTCGACCATCGCCTCGAAGGTCTGCCGCGCGGTGCGCCCGTTGCCGAACGCGGGTCCCTTGGGAATGTCGGTGAAGTACGTCAGCAGGGCCTCGGCCGCGCCCGGCGCCAGCCGGTACTCGTGCTCCTCGGCCTGCTGCCCCACGATCCGCAGCAGTTCCTCGGGACCGTAGTCGCCGAAGGTGATCGTCCGTGAGAAACGGGACGCCACACCCGGGTTGACCGACAGGAACCGCTCCATCTCCGCCGTGTAGCCGGCCACGATCACCACGACCGCGTCACGCTGGTCCTCCATCAGCTTCACCAGCGTGTCGATGGCCTCCTTGCCGAAATCGCGCCCGGCGTCCTCCGGGGAGAGCGCGTACGCCTCGTCGATGAAGAGCACACCGCCGCGCGCCTTCTCGAAGGCCTCCTGGGTGCGGATCGCCGTGGAACCGATGTGCTCGCCGACCAGGTCCACCCGGGACACCTCGACCAGATGTCCCTGCTCCAGCACACCGAGCGAGGCGAGGATCTCGCCGTAGAGACGGGCGACGGTGGTCTTGCCGGTGCCGGGGGAGCCGGTGAACACCAGATGCCGTTTGACCGACGCCGCCTTCAGCCCCGCCTGCTGCCGGCGCCGGCCGACCTCGATCATGTCGGTGAGGGCGCGCACCTCGCGCTTGACGCTGTCCAGGCCCACCAGCGCGTCGAGTTCGCCGAGCACGGCCTTCGACGTGCGGGCCTCCGGCCCGGCGGCGGGCAGGACCGGTGGTGCCGGCTCGGCGGGCCGGGCGGCCGGGACCGCCCCGAGCAGGCCGGTGGAACGGCCCGTCGTCTGCACGGCCGGCTCGGGTGCCGCGGGCGCCCTCGGACTGCCGCTCTCGTCGCTGGTGCAGTCCTCGACGAGCGGACCGCCCGAGCCGGACCCGGCCTCCGCGCCCTCGGCGAACTCGTAACCACCGCGCGCGCAGCGCTCCGTACGGCATTTCCGGAGCGTCGTACGGCTGCCGTCGATCACATGGAAGCCGTAACCGCCGCTGCCCGTCACCCGGCAGTTCACGAAGGTGCCGCGGCCTCCTGCCGAGACATAGACGCCGGCCTCGGCGGGGGAACCGACCGTGCAGCGCTCGACGGTGGGGTCGGCCCCCTTGGTGACGATCACTCCGGTCTGCGTGCCGTCCAGGGTGCAGTTGCTCAGCGTGCCGCCGCTGCCGTGGTCACGGAACCACGCGCCGGTCGCCGCTTCGCGGATCCGGCAGTCGTCGAGTTGCGCGGTGGCGCCGTCGCTCACCGACACGGCGGTGTTGCGCACCTGCGACAGATCGCTGTCGACCACGTCCACCCGGGAACCGCGGTCGAGGACGAACAGCGCGTCGGGCACGTCGTGCACCCGGCAGGACTCCAGAACGGCGGTGGCGCCGTCGCTCACCCACACCGCCGGGTAGTCGCCGGTGCTGTCGAAGATCTCGCACTGGTTGGCGTCCACCCGCGTGCCCGGGTCCCACACGGACAGACCGTTGCGGCCGAACTGCCGCACGGTGGTGCGGGTCAGGGTGAGGACCGAGCGGGACCGCAGGTCGACCGCGTTCTCCGGGATGTCGTGGATCCGGCAGTCGGCCAGGGTCAGTACCGCGTCCGTGTCGAGGGTGACCCCGTCGCCGGTCGTACGGTGCACATCGCAGTCGGTGAGGTGCGCGGAGGCGCGGCCGGTCACCTGGACACCGCTGCCCCGCACCTCGTAGACCTCGCATCCCACGGCCTCCAGCGCCGAGTTCTCCCCGGTCGCGGTCAGGCCCGAGCCGGCGGCGTGATGCACCCGGCAGCGCTCCAGCCGTGGGTGGGCCCCGCCGTGCACGGCGACCCCCGCCTGCCCCGCGGCGACCACCTCGCACTCCTCGAACACCCCGCCCGCGCCGTCCAGTACGGCGATGCCGACGCCCGCCGGGTTGTCGACGGTGCAGCGGCGCACCGAGGGCCGGGCGCCGCCGCGCACCTCGATGCCGGCCGCGGACCGGGTGACCACGCGGACGTCGCGCAGCTCCGGCGTGCCCTCCTCGACGAGTACCGCGGGAGCGGTGGTGTCCTGGCCCTCCACATGCAGGTCCCGTACCACCGCCGAGGCGCGCACGGTCAGCGGAACGCCGTCCACGGGCGCGATGCGCACCGAGCCGGCTGAGCCCTCCGGGCCGCGCAGTGTCACCGCCCGCTGGACGACGAGATTCTCCCGGTAGGTGCCCGGAGCGACGGTGAGGACGTCGCCCTCGGCCGCGGCCTCCAGGGCGGCGGCGAGCGACGCGTACTCACCCGTGCGGCGCCGCCACCTCGATGTGCCGGTGTGCGTCACCTGGACCGTGCCCTGTGCCATGGCTGAGCTGTGCCCCCACCCTGTCGTACTGATGGCTCGTTCCCGCCCGTGTTCTCGCCGATCGGTTCGGCCGGACCACCGTAGCGTGCGCGCGGGCACCGGGTTGACCGGAGTGGGAACGCGGTCGGCCGCCGGCTCCGGTCCCTCCACGGGGCCGGCCCTCTGCGGCGTCCGGTGCGCGGGGGCCGCACGCCGGCGCCGGGGTCGGCGAGCAGCGCGTGCGGTGACGCCGTGGCGGGATCCGCTACCCGGCCTCGACGCGGTCGCCGACCCGGATGGTGCCGGGGGAGAGGGGCACCAGGTTCTGCCCGAAGACGAGCCGTCCGTCGGGCCGCCGACGGGCGGCCAGTGAGTGCAGGGGCTCCTTCCCCCGCCGGGCGGTGTGCTGGTCCGTCGTGGTCACCACGCACCGGCCGCTCGGCTTGGCGACGCGGAAGGGGACCTCACCGATGGTGACCCGTGTCCACCGGTCCTCCTCCCAGGGGCCGGTGCCCTCGATCACCACGTTCGGCCGGAAGCGGTTCATCGGCAGCGGGCCTTCGGCGCGGTGCTCCCCCCTGGCGATGAGGGAGTTGAGACTCTCCAGGGAGGCCGTCGTGGTGAGCAGCAGCGGGTAGCCGTCGGCGAAGGAGACCGTCTCACCCGGCAGCGCGAACTCGGGATCCACCGGCCTCCGGGTGGCCGGATCGTCCAGGTGAACGAGCCGCACCGGGACGCCGAGGTGCGCACTGCACCATGCGTGCACGGCGTCGTCCTGTGCCGGGACCGCCTCGACCTTGTCCCCGAAGAGCACCACCGGGAGGGTCCTGCCGGGCGCCGGGACACGGGCCGTGACCGCACCGGCGCCCGGTGCGGACAGCCTGACGCCGCCGCCGGGCAGGAGCTCGGCGACGGCCAGGGCGAGGCGCGGGTGGCGCCGCTGGGTGACGACTCTCCCCTCGTCGTCGATCAGCATCCAGCGCCGGTCCCCGGCCGGACCCCAGGGCTCCACGGCGACCTCCCGGAGCGGCAGGCTCCGGAAGGCCTTGACCGGATGAACGTGGATCGAGTGCAGACGCGCCTTTCCCATGGGGCCATCGTGCCATCCGGCAGAGACGGCCCCGAAGGGCTCAGTAGCCGCGGTACTGCTGGTGGTTGTACGGGTCCTGGTACGGCGCGGGGGCGGGCCGGGGAGCCGCGGGCCGCATCGCCTCGTAGCCGGCCGGCGGGGCCGGACGCGGCGGCTGCGGGCCGGGGTAGCCGCGCGGCGCGGTGGCCTGCTGCGGGATGTAGGCGGTATGCGCCTGCTGGAGCGGGGCGGGCTGCTGTGCCTGCGGATAGCCGTAGGAAGGGTAAGAGGGAGCCGCCGGGAGGGCGGGCAACGCCGAGGGGAGCGCGGGCAGATGACTGACCGGCGCCTCGTACGCGGAGGGGACCCGGATCGGGGCGATCTGCGGGGTGCCCCGCTCGGCCACGAGCGAGTCGTAGATCGGAGTGTCCGGGAAGGAGGCGGAGTAGTAGCCGCCGCCATAAGTGGAGCGGGGGGAGGTCATGGCACATAAGTTAAGCCCACGATGTGCTTTTGGGGAGAGCGATAAGAGGGTTGTTTTCTGCGCCCGCCGTGACCTGCGATCACTAATATGAGCGAACATGCGGAAAACGGGCAATCCGCTAGGCGTATTTCGTGTAAAGGCCGAGTTCCGGGCCGGTTACCGGCGGTCGGCCCCCGGAGTTCCCCCGTACTCCCGACCCGTGAGTTCCGTCCTCCTCCCCGTGGGCGTTCCCGGCCCGGGGGAATAGGTTGTGCGGACGAGGAATGACACAAGCCGGGACCTGGCCCGGCGCGGGCGAACCCTGATGGGGGCGGACATGTCAATGCCGAAGGGATCGAACACACCGGTGCCGACCACGGCACTGAGGGTGGAAGTGGGCTGGCGTTCGGGCCCGGGCGTACCCGACGCGGACGCCTCGGCGCTTCTGCTGGCCGGCGGGAAGGTCCGCTCCGACAGTGACTTCGTCTTCTACAACCAGCCCGCCCACTCCTCCGGTGCCGTCCGGCACGAGGGCAAGCGGGACGCCGGCGGCCGGACCACCGACACCCTGCTCGTCGACCTCGCACAGGTGGAACCCGGCATCGAGACCGTGATCCTCGCCGCCTCCTGCGACGGCGGCGCGTTCGGTCAGGTCCCGGATCTGTACATCGAGGTCAGGGACGCCGCGAGCGGCGCCGCCGCGGCGCGCTTCGACAGCGCGGGCGCCACCACGGAGACGGCGTTCGTGCTCGGCGAGTTCTACCGGCGCCAGGGCGCCTGGAAGTTCCGCGCCGTCGGCCAGGGCTACAGCAGCGGTCTCGAAGGCCTCGCCACCGACTACGGCATCAGCGTGGACGAACCGCAGCGCCCCGCGGCGCCGGCCCCGACGGCCGTCGCAGCGCCTGCAGCGCCCGCAGCGCCCGCAGCGCCCGTGGCGCCCCCGGTCACCGCGCCCCCGCCGGCCGCCCCGCCTCCGCCGGCCGCGCCTCCCACTCCGGTCCGGCTGACGAAGGTGACGCTGACGAAGGCGGCCCCCTCGGTCTCACTGACCAAACAGGGCGGCACCTCGGGCGCGCTGCGGGTGAACCTCAACTGGCAGGTGCGCAAGCAGTTCTCCGGCTGGGCCGCGAAACTCGGCCGCCCGGTCGCCATGCACTCCGACCTCGATCTCGACCTGTGCGCCCTGTTCGAACTCACCGACGGCAGGAAGGGCGTCGTCCAGGCCCTCGGCAACGCCTTCGGCGCCCTGCACCAGCCCCCCTTCATCCACCTGGACGGTGACGACCGCACCGGCGCGGTGTCGGCCGGCGAGAACCTCACCGTCAACCTCGACCAGAAGCACCAGTTCCGGCGCATCCTCGTCTTCGTCACGATCTACGAGGGCGCCCGCTCCTTCGCCGACCTGCACGCCACGGTCACCCTCCAGCCCCAGCACGGCGCGGCGATCGACTTCTCCCTCGACGAGTGCACCGTTCCCTCCACGGTCTGCGCGCTCGCCCTGATCACCAACACCGGCGGCGGTGAACTCGTCGTCCAGCGCGAGGCCCGCTATCTCGTCCCGGAGCGTGGTGTGAGCCCCCAGCGCACCGTCGACCACGTCTACGGGTGGGGCATGAACTGGACCCCGGGCCGCAAGTGACGGCCGGTCAGCCCTCGTCCGGTACGGCCTTCGGACGGGCGTAGGTGCGGCCCTTCCAGGCCGCACCGCGCCCCCGGCGGTGCTGTACCGCCGAGTCCACCGTCATCAGCAGATACAGCGACGCGGTGAACGGCAGCAGGGGAGCGAGCCACAGCGGCTGCCGGTAGTACCGGAGCATCGGGACGTACGTCCCCGACATCAGGAGCCAGGCCGTCGCACCCGGGATCGCGGCGGCCGCGTTCCCCGTCACCGCGCCCGCGGCCACCGCGACGGGCGGTACCAGGTACACCAGCGCCAGCCCGGCGACCGTACCGGCCAGCAGCGGCGGACTGTGCCGCAGTTGCGCGTACGCGCTGCGCGACACCATGCGCCACAGATCGTGCAGCCGCGGATACGGGCGCACGCTGGTCACCCCGTCCGCGAGACCGAGCCAGACACGTCCGCCGCTCCGCTTGACCGCGCGGGCGAGGGCGACATCGTCGATGACGGCGTGCCGGACGGCCTCGGGGATCCGCGCCCGCGTGGCGGCCTCGGCGCGCAGCAGCACACAGCCGCCGGCCGCGGCCGCCGTGCGTGTCCCGTCCTTCCTGATCCGGCGGAACGGATACAGCTGCGCGAAGAAGTAGACGAAGGCCGGCACGACCACGCGTTCCCAGCGGCTCTCCACCCGCAGCCTGGCCATCTGCGACACCACGTCGAACCCGCCCGTGCGGGCGGCCGCCACCAGCCGGCGCAGACTGTCCGGGGCGTGCGCGATGTCGGCGTCCGTCAGCAGCAGATACTCGGGGTCGCGCGCGCCCGCCAGTGCGATGCCGTGCCGTACGGCCCACAGTTTGCCGGTCCAGCCGGCCGGGGGATCGCCCGGGGAGCCCACCGTGAGCGGCAGCCCGCCGTGCCGCCGCGCGATCTCGCGTGCGATCTCCCCGGTGCCGTCCGTGCTGCCGTCGTCGACGAGGAAGACCTCGGCCCGGCCCGGATAGTCCTGGGCGAGCACCGACGGCAGGCTCGCGGGCAGCACCGCCGCCTCGTCCCGCGCGGGTACGACGACACACACGTCCGGCCACGTGTCCGGATCCCGCAGCGGCGGAAGCCGGACGTCCGTACGCCAGAACCAGCCCTGGCAGAGCAGCAGCCACAGCCAGGCGACGAGTGATCCGGTGGCACTCCATACAAGGGCACTCACGTCCGCAGTCTCCCCCACGGCACGGCCGCGCGGCTGCTCATCGTCTATCGTGGCCGGGTGAAGATCGCGCTCATGGACTCCGGAATCGGACTGCTGGCGGCCACGGCCGCGGTACGGCGCCTGCGTCCCGACGCCGATCTTGTGCTCTCCCTCGACCCCGACGGCATGCCCTGGGGACCGAGAACTCCGCAGGATCTCACCGAACGCGCGCTCGCCGTCGCCGAGGCCGCGGCCGCCCACCGCCCCGACGCGCTGATCGTCGGCTGCAACACCGCCACGGTCCACGCCCTCACCGCCCTGCGCGCCCGCCTCGAACCCGCTCTGCCGGTCATCGGCACCGTCCCGGCGATCAAACCGGCCGCGGCCGGCGGCGGACCGTTCGCGATCTGGGCCACGCCCGCCACGACCGGCAGCCCCTACCAGCGCGACCTGATCGAGAACTTCGCCGGCGGCGTGGCCGTCACCGAGGTTCCGTGCTGGGGGCTCGCCGAGGCCGTGGAGCGCGCGGACGAGACGGCGATCGACGCCGCGGTCGCCGCCGCCGCCGCGCTCACCCCGGACGACGTGACGACCGTGGTCCTCGGCTGCACCCACTACGAACTCGTCGGCGAGCGCATCCGGGCCGCCGTGCAGCGTCCCGGCCGTCCGCCGCTCGCCCTGCACGGCTCCGCGGGCGCGGTGGCCGCCCAGGCCCTGCGCCGCCTCGGCGAACGCGCCGCCCCCGGGGCACCGGCGAGCGGCACGCTGACGACGCTGCTGAGCGGACGCGAGGGCACCCTCCCCCCAGCCGCGCTCACCTACGCCGAAGGCCGGCTGCTCCAGCCGCTCGCTCCCGCCCGGACGGCGCAGTAACGCTGTGCCACGCGGTACCGACCGAGCGAATCCTGAGTAACCTCAAAGCCATGAGGGACCCCCGCCACGGTGAGCCCGCCCCGTACACCGAGGTCTGGACCGGTCGCGCCACCGGTCGCTTCCAGTGGCTGCTGGCGCTGATCGGCGCCGCCTGCATGGCGCTCGGCATCGCGCTGGCCGTCGACTCCGCGTGGACGACCGGCGCCGCTCCGCTGGCCATGGCTGTCGTCGGCTGTATCGCCGCCGGGCTGCTCGTCCTGTTCGGCACCCTCGCGTTCGTGCATGTCGCGCTGCGGGTCGACGAGGACCATCTGGAGGTGCGCTGCGGGCACATCGGCCTGCCGCGCCGCCGCATCCCGCTGTCGCACGTCGCCGGCGCGGAGTTCGCCCCGCACGTCACGCCGCGCCACTGGGGCGGGTGGGGTTACCGCTGGCGGCCCGAGAAGGGCACGGCGGTCGTCGTGCGCCGCGGCGAGGGCGTCGTGCTGCGACTACTGGACGGCCACACCTTCACGGTCACCGTGGACGACGCGGAAGCGGCGGTGACGGTCATCCGCGACCGCCTCCGCCCACGCAGACCGGGCACGAATCACTGAACCGCGCGCCGGACCCGCCGGTCCGCACGCAGAGGGCTCGCTCCCCCTGGACGACGGAACACGGGCACGGCACCGCCCCGGTCCCGCGCCGCCGATATCCGCACCAAGGCCCCGACAAGCCACACCGCCGCCCGCCGCCGCGTCCGGACTCGCACCGTCGGTCGGGCTGTCGGTGGGTGCTCCGGATTTCCGGCCGGGAGCCCTCGCCGGGCCTCGTTACCCCGCGTTCCCGGAGGGTGAACGGGCTCTGGAGCGGTGGTTCGGGGTGGCCGGGCAGCGCGGCCGGGTGTGTCGCGCGGTGACCGGTCGGCGCGCGACCGGCCGGCGTCGGCGGTGCGGGAGCATGCCCCGCGTGCTTCGCCGGGTGAGGGGGTACGGGGGTCCGGGGCAGTGCCCCGGGGACGGGACGGGAAGGGGCGGCGGGGGCGAAGAACACCACTGCCCGCCCCGGCCGTGTGGTCCGCCCTCGGGCAGACGGTCGCGAGCCGACGCCACGCGGAGGCCGCCCTGGACGCCTACGGACCGCCGGTCACCCGGACCGGCCGGTTCCCGCGCGGGTGCGGGTCGCCGCCCGCGCCGCGGGTCGCGTCGTCCGAGAAGGGGCGGGACGTCGCCAGGCCCGCCAGCAGGCCGCCGCCCACGGACACCGCCGTGAAGCTCAGGGCGTTGCCCACCGAGGCGACGGCGGCGAGGCCCATGAGCGCCGCGCCGGCCGTCAGCACCACCGGCGTGGCACGCGGGCTGCGCCACAGGGCGTACAGCAGCCAGCCGAAGGCCAGCGCCGGCAGCGCCATCCCGATGAGCCCCTGCTCGGCCGCCAGCTGGAGCGGCGCGGAGTGCGGCTTGCCGTCGGACAGCGGCGACTGGCCCGACGTCGTGCTGAACTCCCCGAAGCGCCCCGGGCCCACGCCCAGAACCGCGTGCTCCCGGACCATGCCGAGCGCGTCGCGCCACAACCCCACGCGGTGTGGGGTCAGCCGTCCCTCCAGGGACGCGGTGAGCCCCTCCGGCAGGGCTCCGCCGGCCACCGCCCAGACCAGCCCGGTCACCCCGGCGCCGGCCACGCCCAGCCCCGCGAGGGCGGGACCGCGGCGCCGTACGCGGCCCACGGCGAGGGAACACAGCAGTACCACCGAGCCCGCGACACAACCGACGACCGAACCGAGCACGCCCGCTGTCACCGCCACGCCCGCGGCCAGCAGGCGCAGCGCGATCCGGACCGCCGGCGTGGTGGCCGCCCAGGCCGCGCAGCACGCGGCGCCGGCCGACAGCGTCACCATGGCGGTCGTCGCACCGGCGTGCCCCAGCGGAGCGGTGATCTGCGGACCGGGCGTCAGGTGCGGGACCGCCACCGTGAGGCCGATGCCGGCCAGGGCGCCCGCGCAGGGCGCGGCCACCGGCAGCAGCGCCCCGCCGATCCGGCCCGCCGCGTAGCCCGCGGCCACGGCCAGGACCGCGAGCAGCATGCCCTCGGGACGGCCGCCCCGGGTCGCCGCCGTGATCAGTGGCCAGGCCGCGCAGACCCCCAGCAGCGCGACACCCGCCGCGTCCGGACCGACCCGTCTCTCGCCGTCCGCTTCCGGACCGGCGGACGTCATTCCCGTGGAACCCACCCCGCACCCCGCACCGCGTCGCCCCCGACCTGTGACGGGCCCCGGCCGCCGGCGCAGGAACGGGCCGCACGATCAGGGCACCGGCACACCGTAACGGCTGGTGACCGGTTTGGGGATGTGTGGTGACGCGTCACCCGAAAGCGATGCCGCACGCCGCCCGCCCCGGAGACGGCGGGGCCGCACCGTGACCTTGCCCGCCCCGCAGACCGTGCTGTCGGCCGCCAGGTCACCCGCCGTAGACTCCCGGAGTGACCGTCACCGCAACCTCCGTCGGCGAGTCGGGCCCGATGCCTCCGCGAACCGCGCCCCCCGCGCGGGACCGGCGGCTCGTGCGCCTGCTCCCGGCCGCCGCAGCCGCGCTCTCGGGCCTGCTCCTCTACGTCAGCTTCCCGCCGCGCACCCTGTGGTGGCTGGCCCTGCCCGCCTTCGCCGTGTTCGGCTGGGTGCTGCGCGGCCGGAGCTGGAAGGCGGCACTCGGCCTCGGCTACCTCTTCGGCCTCGGTTTCCTGCTCCCGCTGCTGGTGTGGACCGGTGTGGAGGTGGGCCCCGGACCGTGGATCGCCCTGGTGGTGATCGAGGCGGTGTTCGTGGCGCTGGTCGGCGCCGGTGTCGCCGCGGTGTCGAAACTGCCCGGGTGGCCGGTGTGGGCGGCGGCCCTGTGGATCGCCGGTGAGGCGGCACGCGCGCGGGTACCGTTCAGCGGTTTCCCCTGGGGAAAGGCCGCGTTCGGTCAGGCGGACGGCATGTTCCTGCCGCTCGCCGCGCTCGGCGGCACCCCGGTGCTCGGCTTCGCCGTCGTGCTGTGCGGGTTCGGCCTGTACGAGACCGTCCGGCTCGCCGTGCGGGCCCGCCGCACGGGAACCCTGCGCCGGGCGGCGGCGGTCGTCGGGGTGCTGAGCGTCGTCGTCCCGGTGGTCGCGGCGCTCGCGGCCAGGACACTGGTCAGTGACAAGGCCGAGACCGGCACCGCGACCGTGGCCGTCATCCAGGGCAATGTGCCCCGCCTGGGCCTCGACTTCAACTCCCAGCGGCGCGCCGTCCTCGACTACCACGCGCGGGAGACGGAGCGCCTGGCCGCCGAGGTCGCGGCGGGAAGGACCGAGCGGCCGGACGTCGTGCTGTGGCCGGAGAACTCCTCCGACATCGACCCCTTCGCCAACGCCGACGCGCGCGCCGTCATCGACAGGGCGGCCAAGGCCATCGGCGCGCCCGTCTCGATCGGCGGCGTGGTCAGCAGGGACGGCAGACTGCTCAACGAGCAGATCCTCTGGGACCCGGTGAAGGGCCCCGTCGACACCTACGACAAACGGCAGACCCAGCCGTTCGGCGAGTACCTGCCGCTGCGCTCCCTCGTCGGAGCGATCAACGACGAGTGGACCTCGATGGTCCGCCAGGACTTCAGCCGGGGCAGCGAGCCCGGCGTGTTCCGCATGAACGGCGTCGGGGTCGGCCTGGTGACCTGCTACGAGGCAGCCTTCGACTGGGCGGTGCGCGACACGGTCACCGCCGGCGCCCAGCTGATCTCGGTGCCCAGCAACAACGCCACCTTCGGCCGCAGCGAGATGACCTACCAGCAGCTCGCCATGTCCAGGGTCCGCGCCGTGGAGCACAGCCGCGCGGTGACCGTGCCGGTGACCAGCGGGGTCAGCGCGGTCATCATGCCGGACGGGACGATCGCGCGGAAGACCGGCATGTTCGTCGCCGACTCACTGGTGCAGGAGGTGCCGCTGCGCTCCTCCCGGACCCCCGCCACCCGCCTCGGCATCCTCCCGGAGATCGCACTCGTGCTCGTCGCCGCGGGAGGCCTGGGCGCGGCCGTCGCCGCCGGGCGGCGCGCGGGACGCGTAGGCGACGCACAGGTGACGCGCGGGGCCACCGCGTCCGGCGTGCGCGGCGACGGCTGAGGCGCACGCCCTCCGACGCGCCGGGGAGCATCGCGCGCTGCCGGTTAGGGTCAGGGCATGGCCACACCGGACTTCATCAGCACCCTGCGCGCCTCGGCCGGTCACCAGTTGCTGTGGCTCCCCGGAGTCACCGCACTGGTCTTCGACGACGAGGGCCGGGTGCTGCTGAACCGCCGGTCCGACACCGGCGGATGGTCGGTGATCGGAGGCATCCCCGACCCGGGGGAGCAGCCCGCGGCCTGCGCCGTGCGCGAGGTCGAGGAGGAGACCGCGGTGCGCTGCGCCGTCGAGCGGGTCGTGCTGGTGCAGGCGCTGAAGCCGGTGACCTACGGCAACGGCGACATCTGCCAGTACATGGACATCACCTTCCGCTGCCGTGCGCTCGGGGGCGAGGCGCGGGTCAACGACGACGAATCGCTGGACGTCGGCTGGTTCCCGGTGGACGCGCTGCCGGAGCTGAGCGAGTTCGCGAGCTTCCGGATCAAGCAGGCCATGTCGGACGCACCCACCTGGTTCGACGCCACCGGAACCGGCTGAACCGCGGGGCCCGGCCGCCGACGGCACGGGGCGCGGCGGGTGCGCGGCCCCATGGGACGGCCCGCGCCACGGGGCCCGGCCCCTCAGCGCGCGTCGCGCAGCTTCATGACGTACGCCGCGGTGAGCGCGACACCGCGGTCCCCGTCCCGCGACAGGCGCGCGAGCGCCCCGCACGCCTCGGGACCCGGGATGCCCGCGAGGGCCTGGGCCAGGCGGCGGCGCGCGGACGCGCCGGAGGCGGCGTGGGCGAGGCGCTCGACGAGTTCGGTGGTGATCCGGGCGGCGACCGCCGGATCACGGGCCAGCACGCCCAGCGCGTCGGCCGCGTCGACGTCGTTCGTCGCCTGGACGACCATGTCGAGGAGCGTCGGGGCCGCGTCCCGCACCCCGCGTGTCCCGAGTGCCAGGGCCGCATGCCTGCGTACCGCGACCTCGGAGTCGCCGAGGGCCTCCCGCAGCAGCGCGGTCGCCTCGTCCCCGGCCGTCCCGGCGATGGACCGGACGGCACGGGCGCGCACCTCCGCGTCGTGCGAGCCGAGGCCTTCCGCCAGAAGCCCCAGTCCGCCGTCCTCCGATCGCGCCAGTGCCCAGCGCAGGGCACCCGCCACGTTCGGGTCCGTTTCGCTCAGCGCCGCCTCGGCCAGGGCTTCGGCCGGCACCGGGAGCTCCGTGGCCGAGGCCAGGGCCGCGCGCTGGCGCCTCCCGGCGCTCCGTGAACCCAGGGCCTGGAGGAGGGCGACGGTCCGCAGAACCTCCTCCCAGCCCGCGGGTTCGGCGGCACCGATCCGGCTCAGCCGCGTCAGCAGTTCCGTCTCCCTGGCGACACGTTCGCGCGTCCGGCGGACGAGGTCGTCCACGAGCTGCGCGGGCTCGAAGCCGGGTTCGTCCAGCGCCCGCCCGATCTCGCGCAGCGACAGCCCCAACGAGCGCAGGCTCTCGATGTGGAAGATCCGCCGGATGTCGTCGCCCGTGTACGCGCGGTAGCCGGCCCCGGTACGGCCCGCCGGGCGCAGCAGTCCGAGCGACTCGTAGTGCCGGAGCATGCGGGCACTGACCCCGGACCGTCGGGCCACCTCACCGATCAGCACCGTATGTCACCCCTCCAGGCCGCCCGTGCCGAGAGCCACGATGCGCTTCGCCTCCTCGATCGCGGACTCGAATCCGGAGTCCGGGTCGCGCAGCAGCCGCTCCGTGGCGATCGCGTGCTGCCGCACCCCGGGACCGGGGTCCGCCGCCGCGGCACGCAGCAACGGCACGATCACCTCGCCGAGCGCGGTCAGCGCCCGGCTGAGGCTCGACCGGGTCTCCCGCCCGCCCCGCCCGAGCTGGGTCGCCAGTACTGCGGCCAGCCCTGCCTCCTCACCCTCGGGCACGAGAACGACCGCAGTTCGCCAGGCGCTCCGTGCCACCTCGTCGTCCGCGTCGGTCAGCAGCGTACGTGTGATCGCCGGCCATGCCTGCCGGGCCCCGATCTTGGACAGCGTGTGCAGGGCCTGGCTGCGCGCCTGCGCGCGCTCCGAACGGAGTTCGCCGACGAGGCGCGGGACCGTCAGCGAGGACGGGTGCCGGGTGAGCGCCCAGGTGAGCATGTCCCGCACGTGGAAATCGGGCTCGACCGCACACCGGTCGACGAGCGTGCCGACGAACCGGGCGTCCGGTGCGGTGCCCATCGTCAGCGCCGTCCGCAGCCGCGTCGACGAGCTGTCGCTCTCCAGCCCTCGTACCACCCGTGTCGTGTCCGGGTCCTCTTCCGCGATGGTCATCGAAGAACCACCTCCCCGACCGCAGTGAAGACCTTGTCACGGTGTCAAGGTCAAGCGGGACCGTTCCGCACGCCGTGCCCGGTGAGCGGGCCAACCGACAGGCCCGCCGCACGGCAGTCGTGCACGATGCCGGGCAGGGCGCCCAGAGTGGCCCGCCAGCAGCCCGGGGCCGACATCCGGTCGGTGTCGTGCAGCAGGACGGTGCCGCCGCCGCGCAGTCCTGCCGCGACGGTGGAGCGCACCGACTCGGGGCCGGCGTCGCCCGTCCAGTCCCTGCCCCAGGCGGTCCACAGCACCGGCCGCAGTCCCGCCGTACGGGCCGCCGCCCAGCGCCCGGAGGTGAGGATCCCGTAGGGCGGGCGGTACCAGAGGGGGGTCCGGCCGGTCAGTTCCCGCACCGCGCCCGCCGCCCGCAGCAGGGCGCGCACGTCGTTCACGGGGCCGGGGAGCCACGGGCGGTCGTGGCTCCAGCCGTGGACGGCCAGTTCGTGCCCGCGGCGGACGGTCTCGCACACCACGGCGGGATGCCGTACGACGCCGTCGCCGAGGACGAAGAAGGTCGCCCGGACCCCGAGCGCCTCCAGCGCGTCGAGGAAGCGCGGGGTGGACCCGGGATCGGGGCCGTCGTCGAAGGTCAGGGCGACGTGGCCGGGGTGTCCGGCACCGGCGAGACCCGGGAGGCACCGGCGCGCCACCGGCAGCCAGGTGACGGCAGGGGCGATGTGCGCCGCGGCGACGACGGCGGCGGCTGGAGCCAGCACGGCCGCCGTGCGCCGGGCGGGGGAGTGACCGGAGGACGTACCCATCGGCTTCCTGCTCCTTCCGCGGGCTACCGGACCGGCCGGGCCGAGTCGGTACCCGGACGTCGCGACGCCGTGTCCCATTCTCCGGAGACCGACGGGGCACGGGCCAGCCCGGCGGCGCCCGCGCCCATGAGCACCACCCCGGTCACCGCGGGCACCACCCGCACCCCGAGCGTGATCTGTTCCCCGAACAGTGCCCACCCCAGCGCCACGCTCGTCAGCGCGTCACCGAGGGTCAGGGCGGGCTGGGACGCGGCCAGGGTCCCGGCCCGGAAGGCGCTCTGCAGCAACAGGAAGGCGACGACTCCCACGGCCACGGTGGCGTACACCGGCCATGTCCCCAGCACGGCTCCCCAGCCGTCGGGGAACCTGCCGGTCACCTCCTTCAGCAGCGCCGCCGTCAGGGAGAACGACACGGCGGAGGCCAGACCCAGCAGCGCCGCGCGCGGCGCACCCCGTACCGCGCGGGCCGTCGTCACCAGCACCACGATGGCACCCAGGACCGCTGCCGCGGACAGCAGCCACTGCCCGGGGGAGGCGGTTTCCCGGCCGGCGGTCGGAGCGGCCGAGGTCAGGAACGCCGCCAGCCCGGCGGCCAGGGCGACGAAGGCGAGCCACGTCCTGCGGTCCGGACGACGGTGGAACACCACGCTGCCGACGACGAGGGTGAACAGCAGTTCGGTGGCCATCAGCGGCTGGACCAGGGCGAGACTGCCGACACTCAGGGCGGCCGCCTGCAGCACGGTGGTCACCGCGAGCATCCCCGCACCCGCCACCCAGTAGGGGCGTCTCAGCACATGCCCGAGCCAGCGAACGGCCTGGCGCAGGCCCGCGCCGCCCTCGGGTTCGTCCGCCGCGGCCCGCCGCTGCAGGACCGAGGCCGCGGCGTTGGCCAGCGCCGCGAGCAGGGCCAGGACGACGACCAGCACGCCGGGTCGCCGTTCAGCCGAACACGGCGGCGAGCCGCCGGTACAGGCCCGGAGCCGCGCCGCGCACCCGGGCGGGCAGTCGCAGCCAGCCGGGGACGTAGACCTCGTCCCGCCCCCGGGAGACGGCGCTCCACACGGCGTCGGCGACCCGCTCGGCCGGGACCGGCCTGGGCCACGACCGCCGGTAGGGTGCGCCCCGCCGGTCGAAGAACGGCGTGTCCACCACGCCCGGCAGCACGAGGCTGACCGCGACGCCGCTGCCGCGCAGCTCGTACCGCAGGGCGTCGGCGAACGCGCCGAGACCCGCCTTGGCCGCCGAGTACACGGCCTCTCCCCGTACCGCCACCGTTCCCGCGAGGGACCCGACGAGCACCACGCGCCCGGAACCGGCCTCCACCATGTGCGGCACCACCTGCCGGACCAGCCGCAACGTGGCCAGGAGGTCGACCTCGACGACCTCGTCGAGGGCGGACGGGGGCATGGCGGTGAACTCCCCGGCCCAGCCGATCCCGGCGCCGGCCACCAGGAGGTCCACCCGGCCGGCGCGCTCGAGGGCGAACCGGGTCAGCCGCCGTTCGGCGCCGGGCCGGGTCAGATCCGCCGGGAAGACCGACGCCGGGGCCCGCTCCGCGACCCGGCCGAGACGTTCGGCGTCCCGTCCGCTGAGGACGAGCCGCCACCCCTGTGCGCCGAGCCGCCGCGCCACGGCGGCGCCGATGCCCGAGGAGGCGCCGGTCACCAGGGCGGCGCGAGGGCGCCCGGTGCCGCCGGCCGGGATCCCCGGCACCGTGTCCGTCGGTGCGACGGACTTCCGGGGGAACGACACGTCGGCGGCGCCGGCGCGGGAAGTATGAGACATGGGCTGCACCTCGGCTGCGGGGGTGAACGACCGGGAGACCGCACTCCGCGGACGCTCCCGGCGTTCGGCGGGGCCGACACACGGGAGTATCCAGGGGGCGGGCCGTCGAAACGCGGCAGAGCGTGTTTCACCGGCGCGGCGCAGGGAGACACGGCAACGCGTGCACTCACCGTCTTCGGTACCCCGCCGGAACGCACCGGCGGACGGCAGGCCGCGACTGCTGATCGTCAGCGCGAGCATGGGCGCCGGCCATGACACCGTGGCCGGCGAACTGGCCCGCCGCGCGCGGGAGCGGGGCCACGACGCGCAGGTCGTGGATCTCCTGCGGCTGCTTCCGTACGGTCTGGGCGCCGGGCTGCGCCTGTTCTACCAGTCGTCGGTACGGCACTTCCCCTGGGCGTACGCGGGCCTCTACCACGCCCTGCTGCGCCCCGGCCCGCGGTACCGCCCGAGCGGTCTGCCGCTGGCACGGCTGGCGGCCGGCCGGCTGACGGAGCTCACCGAGCAGACGGGCGCCGACGTGGTCGTCCCCGTCTTCCACCTCGCGGCCCAGCTGACCGGCCATCTGAGGGCCCAGGGGCGGCTGAGGTCCCCGAGCGCCGTCTTCGTGACCGACTTCGCCGTCCACCGGCAGTGGCTCCACGCCGGCAACGACCTGTACCTCTGCCTCACCGACGACGCGGCGCGGGACGTGGGCCGAAGCGTCCCGGTGCCCGTCGAGACCACCGGACCGGTGGTGGCACCCGGCTTCTTCGCACCGGCGCCCGGAGCCGGGCCATGGCTGCGGTGCTTCGAGCGGCATGCCCCCGGACGGCCGCCCGTCGTGCTCTCCGCCGGTGCCTGGGGCGCGGCGTCCCAGTTGGAGCGGACCGCACGGCTGCTCGCCGGCGCGGGATTCCTCCCGGTCGTGCTGTGCGGCCGCAACGCACGGCTGCGGGCCCGTCTGGCCGCGCTGCCGGGCGCGTTCGTACCGGACTGGGTCACCGACATGCCCGGCCTGCTGCGGGCGTCACGGGTCCTCGTCGACAACGCCGCCGGGCAGACCGCGGTGCAGGCGCTGGCATCCGGGACGCCCGTGGTGGGCTACCGCCCGCTGCCGGGTCACGGAGCGGAGGGGGTGCGAAGGATGGCGGCGCTCGGCGTCTCGGAGACCGCGACGGACGCCGCCGCCCTGGTGCGCGTGCTGCGGCGACTGTCGCGGGACGGCCCGTACCGGGACCACCGGATCGCGTGCGGGCGTCGGCTCTTCCACGGCGATGTGCTGAGCCGCTTGACCGCGCTCGCGGGCCCGCCCTCCGGGTGATCCGCCGGAGGAGCCGGGAGGAGACCCGGGACTTCCGCACGGTGGACCCGTCAGCCGTCGCCGCCTGCCGGCCGTGCCCCGGGCGACCGCGGGGGCAGGTCGTCGGTGAAGCGGTGCCCGTGGTGGTCGAGGAGCCAGCGGCCGAACAGGGCGCCGCCGAAGATGACGAACCCCACGCCGATGAGCCAGGACTCCACGATGAGGACGACCCCGACGGTGCCGTAGTTGATCGCGTTCTCGACGATCAGCGGGGTGAAGACGAAGTAGGAGAAGCCGCGTAGACCGATGAGGCCCGTCATGGTGGCGAGCGCGCCCGGCAGCAGATGCCACCAGCGGACCTGGCCGCCCAGCAGGAAGCGCTGCCCCCACCAGAAGAACAGCACCCCGGTCGCCAGGGAGACGGTGATCCGCTCCGGCCCGTACAGGGCGTCACGGGTCAGCACCTCCTGGTAGAGATAGGCGGTGAGCATGCACAGCCAGGTCGCCTGACGCCAGATCCGGTGCCAGGGCCCCGGCGGCAGGCCCCAGGTGCGCTCGAAGCCGTTCTGGACGCTCCCGCCGAACGGGATGCCGAACACGGCGAGCGCCACCACGCCCCACGCACTGGTGGTCCCGACCACCTCGCGCGGCGGGCTGATGATCTCCGCGAGGACCCGCGCGGACCGGCCGGACAGTCCCATGCCGTCCGCCAGCCAGGCCGCGAAGCCGCCCCGGCCGAGCGGGTCGGCGGCGGCGATCACGATGAGCAGGGGGGCCAGCGTGACGAGCGCCAGCGTGGCGAACCCCATGGCCCTGTGCATCAGTTCGAGGTCACGGCCGCGCCGTATCAGGATGTGGAAGCCCAGCCAGTGCCATCCGCGCCGGAGCGTGCGCAGGTGACGCTTCACGGTGCGCTCCTTCGTCGGCTCGCGTACCCCGGCCCGTGCCACCCGGCGCGGGGACGGAACGGGGCGGGGAAGGGGTTCCCCTCGGACAGGGGCGGCCGCTCCTCACCGGGGCGGCGCCGCGGTGCCCATGTCGGTCTCGGACTCGCCCTCCGGCCGGGCCCCGAAACACGGCGTGGGCCGCGTGCGGGAACGCTGTCCGTCCCGCGGGTGACGCGGCGTGCGGGCCGGTTGCGCTCCCGGTCCGGCACGTGCGCGGCGCGGGAACCGGGGCTCCTCGGAGGGCGGCATGTCATCCGTCGGGGCTGATCAGGAGCAGGGCGATGTCGTCCCAGGCGCCGGGCGCGTGACGGATGAGGGTGTCGGCCATGGCGTCGAGGTCGGTCGGGTCCGCGCGTTCGAGGAGCGCGGCGAGGGCAGCCGTGGCGTCGTCGACGTCCACTCCGGGTGCTTCGACGAGTCCGTCGGTGTAGAGGACGAGTACGCAGCCGGGTGGCAGGGGAACGTCCGCGGTCGGATAGCCGGAGTCCGGCTCGATCCCGAGCAGGAGCCCCGGGGAGACCCGCAGAAGTTCGGTGCGTCCGTCGGGGTGACGCAGCAGGGGCGGCGGGTGGCCGGCGGTGGCGATGCAGCCGCGCCGGGTGGCGAGGTCGAGGCGGACGTAGACGCAGCTGGTGAACCGGCCCGGCTCGAGGTCGTTCAGCAGGCGGTTGGTGCCCGCCAGGACCTGGTCGGGGGGCGAGCCCACGGTGGCGTGGGCGTGGACGGCGGTGCGGACCTGTCCCATGAGCGCCGCGGCATCCACATTGTGGCCCTGCACGTCACCGATGGCGGCGCCGGCGGTGTGCTCGTCGAGTTGGATCAGGTCGTAGAAGTCGCCGCCGATCCCCACGCCCCGGGCCGCCGGAAGGTAGCGCGCGGCGACCCTCAGCCCGGGAATCCGGGGAAGGGTGTGCGGCAGCAGGGCCGACTGCAGGCGGTGCGCGATGTCGTGTTTGGCGTCGTAGAGGCGTGCGCGGTCCAGGGCCTGCCCGACCAGGCCCGCCATCGAGGTGAGCACGGCGCGTTCACCGGGCGGGAAGGCGTGGGGCCGGCGGTAGGCGAGGAGCAGGGACCCCCTGGGCCGGCCGGAGGCGATGAGCGGCAGGACAGCCCATGCGGCCATGTCGTCCTCGTGCTCGGCGGACGGGTAGTCGTGCCGGAGATCCTCGAACGTCGGGTAGAAGCCGGAGACACCTGTGGTCTGGACTCTGGCGCCCGGGATGTCCGGGCTCAGCCGGGCGTTGTCGAAGCGCTGGACGAGTTCGGAGCCGTAGCCGCGATGGCCGAGGACCTTCAGGCGGCCGTCCTGGGCGGTCATCATCATCAGGCCCTGGGCGCCGAGAGCGGGCAGGAGCTGGTCGGCGGTCTGGTCGACCACGTCCTGGACACCGGCCGCCTCGGTCAGGGTCGCGGCCAGCTGCATCAGGTGGTACAGCAGGGTGGCGCGGCTGGGGCCGGCGGCCGGCCCGGAGGGTGACGCCGCGGCGGCCTCGGACGGCTCGGCGCCGGTGATGCGGACACTGATTCCGGAAGGGTCCGGGTACAGCTCGAAGGCCAGCAATGTCTCCGGTGGGCGCAGAACGGTGAACTCCTGCGGCTTGCGGCTGATCATCGCGGCCCGGTACCGGTCCTCGACCTGAGGGACGTCCATCCACGGCAGTGCTTCCCAGGGCAGGGCACCCAGCAGGTGTTCCGGATCGGCGCCGAGGAGGTCGGCGGCGGCGGGGGTGACGAACGTCATGCGGCCGTACATGTCGAGCGCGCAGGATCCCCCGGGCAGGCGGTCGACGAAGGCCGCGGCCGCCGCCGCCTCGTCGGGTGGCACGGTGCGCCCGCTCGGCAGCGGCAGGGTCCGGGGACGGACCCCGGGCACCAGCGGGTCCCCGCGGTCCGCGGACTGCTGGAGGAGGCGGGCGAGGCGGTCGCAGCCCGCGGCGATCGCCTCGCGTTCGCCAGGGCTCAGCCGCGGCGAACGGGTCCCGGGCCACAGCAGCACTATCCCGCCCCGCATCTCGCCACCCGAGATGAGCGGTGCGGCCCCCAGCGCGAAGTCGTACGGCAGGACAAGCGCAGGCCGCGGGTACCGGCGGGCCATTTCCTCCTGATCCCCCAGCCACACCAGGCGCCGCTCACGTACGGCGTCCGCCACCGGCACCGGGTCGGTCAGCGCGACCCGCCGCCAGGGAGCCGCGATCTCCTGCGGAATACCCGCCACCATGACCAGCCACAACGCGCTGTCGCCGGGCGGCAGCGCATACAGCAGCCCGCCGAACGCGCCGATGTCCCGCACCGCGGCGGCCACCTCGGTGTCCATCAGCCGCCCGCCCCCGTCCATGGCATCGAGACCGGACCCGGCACGCTCCGTCCGGCCACGTGGTACGTCCACCGAACACCTCACATATACGGAGATTACGCCCAGAGTGCCACAAAGGCAGCCAGGGTGCCGGAGGGGCCGACGCCCGTCCCCCCACCGGACGGCCGAGCTCGGGTCCCCGCCGTCCGCCCACCCGTCGCGGCGTGACCACCGACGGCGCGGCCGGATCCGCACCGGCGCACCCGCGGCCTTGCTTTTGCCGCCGGACTGGCGGATAACACAGACATCGGGCCGGGGGGCCGCGCCGAAGCACCGGACGCGTCGGCGCGGTCTCGCGGGCGAAGGCGCCGGTTGTACCCGTTCGACGGCAGGAAACATACATGTCACAGCGGAACGAGCTGCGGCAGCACAGGGCCAGGCTGGAGAGCGCGTGGTCCCGCTGGGTACCGCAAATGAGGGCGGCCGGAGCGCAGCCGCTCGGCGGCGAGGCCCTGCGGCCGGACGTGACCGCATCCTGGCTGCGCTCGCTGACCAGCGTGGACCCGGCGCTGGACAGCGCCCCCGTCACCGACGGAGGAGTGGTGCACCGCCGCTGGCTCGGCTCACCGCTGCGCCGGCCGGTCGACGGGGTCACCGACGAACTGCGCGCCATCGCCGAGGACGCGGGCTTCGTCACCGCGGTCACCGACGAGACCGGCACCATCCTGTGGACGTGCGGCGGGCGCACCATGCGCCGGCGGGCCGAGCGCGTCAACTTCGCGCCCGGCGGCCGGTGGGACGAGGGGGCCATGGGCACCAACGCCCTCTCCCTCGCCCTGACCACCGGCCGGCCCAGCTCCGTCTTCTCGGCCGAGCACCTGGTCACCGCCCTGCACGGCTGGGTGTGTTACTGCGCTCCCGTCCACGCCCCGGACGGACGCGTCCTGGGCGTACTGGACATGTCCACCACCTGGGACCGCTCGAACCCGCTGGCCATGTCCACCGTCCGCACCCTGGCCGCCACCATCGAGGACCGGCTCCGTGCCGAGCCTCCCGCCGTGGCCTCCGGTCCGGTGAGACTCACCTGCCTCGGCACCGGACGAGCGGATCGCGACGGTGCCCCCCTGGCGCTGCGTCCCCGGCAACTGGAGATCCTCACCCTGCTCGCGCTGGACCGGGACGGCTTCACCCCCGGCCGGCTCCGCGAGGCGCTCTACGGCGACCGGACGGTCACCGCGTCGACCTTCAAGGCGGAGATCTCCCATCTCCGGCGCGCCCTGGACGGCGGCGTCGCCACCCGCCGCTACGCGCTGACCGCCCCGGTGTCCTGCGACGCGCGCGAGGTGCTGAGCGCGTTGGAGCGGGGCGACGTGGAGACCGCGCTGCGCCTCTACCGCGGCCCGCTGCTGCCCCGGTCCGAGGCTCCCGGCATCGAGGAATGGCGCAGTCACCTGGAAGTCGCCGTGCGCGAGGCCGTATTGGCCGGCTCTCGCCCGGAGCACGCCCTGCGCTACGGCGAACAGGCCCCGTACGACGCCGAGGTGCACGAACACGCGCTGCGTCTGCTCGACCCGGGCGACCCCCGCCGTGCCCTCGCGATGGGCCGTCTCACCACGGCCCTGCGGTACTGACCGCGCCAACCTCGCGCCAACCTCGGCATCGCACAGTGCGGTCCGTCACGACGGAACGACGGAACGAACGACACGACGACGGACAACGAACCGTCGGACCACCGCACTCGCCACCCTTCGAGGAGAGCCGCCATGGTGTACGCGCAGCCGGGAACGGACGGCAGCATCGTCAACTTCGCTTCGCGGTACGACAACTTCATCGGCGGGGATTGGGTCGCCCCCGTGGAGGGACGGTACTTCGACAACCCGAGCCCGGTGACCGGCAGCACGTTCTGCGAGGTCGCCCGCTCCTCCGCCGCCGACATCGAACTCGCCCTGGACGCCGCTCACGCCGCCGCGCCCAAGTGGGGCGCCACGTCGGTGACGGAGCGGTCGAACATCCTCAACAGGATCGCCGACCGGCTGGAGGAGAACCTCGAGAAGATCGCGGTCGCCGAGACCTGGGAGAACGGCAAGCCCGTACGCGAGACGCTGGCCGCGGACATCCCGCTGGCCATCGACCACTTCCGCTACTTCGCGGGAGTGGTCCGCGCCCAGGAGGGCAGCATCGCCGAGATCGATGCCGACACCGTCGCCTACCACTTCCACGAGCCGCTGGGCGTGGTCGGCCAGATCATCCCGTGGAACTTCCCCATCCTGATGGCCACCTGGAAGCTGGCGCCCGCGCTGGCGGCCGGCAACTGCGTGGTCATCAAGCCGGCCGAACAGACTCCGGTCAGCCTGCTGTACGTGATCGAACTGATCGCCGACCTGCTGCCGCCGGGCGTCCTCAACGTCGTGAACGGTTTCGGTGTCGAGGCGGGCAAGCCCCTCGCGTCCAGCGCGCGGGTCGCCAAGGTCGCCTTCACCGGCGAGACCACCACCGGCCGCCTGATCATGCGGTACGCCAGTGAGAACCTCGTCCCCGTCACGCTGGAACTGGGCGGCAAGAGCCCGAACATCTTCCTGCCCGACGTCACGGCCGCCGACGACGACTTCCTGGACAAGGCCGTCGAGGGCTTCGTGATGTTCGCGCTGAACCAGGGCGAGGTGTGCACCTGCCCGTCCCGCGCGCTCGTCCACGCCTCGATGTACGACGAGTTCATGGCCCGCTGTGTCGAGCGCACCAAGGCCATCGTCAGCGGCGACCCGCTGGACCCGGAGACCATGATCGGCGCGCAGGCGAGCAACGACCAGTACGAGAAGATCCTCTCCTACATCGACATCGGCAGGCAGGAAGGCGCCGAGATCCTCACCGGCGGCACCCCGAGGGCCGTGCCCGGTCTCGACGGCGGCTACTACGTCGAGCCGACGATCTTCCGCGGCACCAACGACATGCGGATCTTCCAGGAGGAGATCTTCGGCCCGGTCGTCTCCGTCACCACCTACGACTCGGTCGACGAGGCGCTGAAGATCGCCAACGACACCCTGTACGGTCTCGGGGCCGGCGTGTGGACCCGGGACGGCAACACCGCGTACCGCCTCGGCCGCGGGATCAAGGCCGGCCGGGTGTGGACCAACTGCTACCACGCCTACCCGGCACACGCCGCGTTCGGCGGATACAAGAACTCCGGCATCGGCCGCGAGAACCACAAGATGATGCTCGACCACTACCAGCAGACGAAGAACATTCTCTGTTCCTACAGCCCGCAGAAGCTCGGCTTCTTCTAGTCCCGGGGCCGGCGGAACACCGGCCGGCCCCGGCCTTCGGAGACCCGGAGACCCCTCACCCGCGATCAGCCACGCTCCGACGGCTGCTCGCGGGCTGGGGCCGTCGAGGCGCGTACCACGAGTTCGGTGGCGAGTTCGATGTGGTGGGACTCGACCTTCTTGCCGTTGGCCAGCCGGAGGGCGGTGCGCAGGGCGGCGCCGCCCATCTCACGGAGGGGCTGGCGCACGGTGGTCAGGGGCGGTGAGGCCATCTGCGCGAGGCTGGTGTCGTCGAAGCCGACCACGCTCAGGTCCTCGGGAACGCGCAGCCCCCGGGCACGGACGGCCTCGATGACGCCGACGGCGATCTCGTCGTTGCCCGCGAAGACCGCGGTCGGCGGTTCCGGCAGGTCCAGGAGCGCCGCGGCGCCGAGCAGCCCGGTCTCGTACGTGAATTCCCCGGGCCGGACGTAGGAGTCGGGTACCCGCGCTCCTTCCGCCTCCATGGCGGCGCGGTAGCCGTGCATGCGTGCCTGGTTGCACACGGCCATGGCCGGTCCGCCGAGATAGGCGACACGGCGGTGGCCCAGGGAGAGCAGATGCCGGGTCGCGGCCAGGCCGCCGGCGAAGTTGGTCGCCCCGACGCTGTGCACCCGGCTGTCCGGCAGGTGCAGCGGGTCCAGCACGACCAGCGGCAGCCCGGACCGGGCCAGTTCGTTCAGGTGCGCCGCGGTGTACACGCTGGTGACCGCGATGACGGCGCGGCGCCCGGCCGAGACCAGGTCCCGGGCCCAGTGCGGGGCGTGGGACGCCTTACTGATCACCACCGAGGCTCCCGACTCGGCCGCGGAGTCGATGATGCCTTCCAGGGCCTCCGCCACGTACGACTTGAGGCCGCCCTGGAACTGCACCTCGATGGTCGGGTTCTCGACGGCCTCGGTGTGGCGGAACACGGGCGCCAGGTAGTCGTGCTGGTGCAGCAGTTCCTGCACCCGGGTGCGGGTGTGCGGCGCCACGTCACCGCGACCGTTGACCACCTTGGACACGGTCGCGACGGATACCCCGGCCGCTTGGGCGATGTCCGCCAAGGTGGTGCGCCTGGCGTTCGGTCGCATCGGTTCCTCCCCAGCTGTACGTCCACCGGTGTGGTGAGCCGCCGGTCGGGCCGGCAACGCGGGTGGAACCGGTCAACCGTACGGCAACCCGGCACCGAGATCGTCCGGGGAGGTACCGGCGGACCCCTCGCCACCGACCGGTCCGACGCTCCGCACCATCGCGTCGCTTCCCTCCCCGGGCCAGCCACTTTCGAAACAGTTTCGGTCCCTGCCGAGGTCTCTCGTGGGCCGTTCCAGCCCGATGGTACGCACCCGGTTACGGCCCTACAACGCACCTGCACATGCCTTGACAGGGCATCAGCCCGAAACCTAATTTGCACGAACGGAGCTTGAAGAAGGCTGTTTCGAAAACCTTTCACCATGACTCACGAGTAGCCGACGGCGCTCGAGTGCGGAGAAAAATCATGGCGCTCTCTCGACGTACCCTGCTGGGCCTGGCGGCCGGCATACCGGTCTCCGCGGCGCTCACGGCCTGCGGCGGCTCGTCCGGCCCCGGCAGCGGCGGCGGTGCCACCTACTGGTACCTCAACGGCATGCCGCAGGAAGGCGTCAGGGCCGGCGCCGTCGACGCGTTCAACAAGGCCAACCCCGACGGTCGGATCGAGGACACGACCTTCCAGAACGACGCGTACAAGACGAAGATCAAGACCGCCATCGGCGCCGGGAAGGCGCCCACCATCATCTGGGGCTGGGGCGGCGGGACCCTTCGGACCTACGCGAAGGCCGGCCAGGTCGAGGACCTCACCTCGTGGTTCGACGACCACTCCGAGGTCAAGGACCGGCTGTTCCCGTCCTCGTTCGGCGCCGCCACCGTCGACGGCAAGATCTACGCGATGCCGTGCGAGACGGTGCAGCCGATCATCCTCTACTACAACAGAAAGGTCTTCGAGCAGGTCGGCGTGGAACCGCCGCAGTCCTGGGACGACATCATGGCGCTGGTGCCCAAGTTCAACAACAAGGGCATCGCGCCGTTCTCCCTCGGCGGCCAGTCCCGGTGGACGAGCATGATGTGGCTGGAGTTCCTGTTCGACCGCATCGGCGGGTCCGAGGTGTTCCAGGCCATCATCGAGGGCGAGAAGGACGCCTGGTCCAACCCCGACGCCATCAAGGCCCTGACCATGATTCAGGAACTCGTCGAGGCCGAGGGATTCGTCAAGGGCTTCTCCTCGATCACCGCGGACTCCAACGCCGACCAGGCGCTGCTCTACACCGGCAGGGCCGCGATGATGCTGCACGGGGCCTGGTCGTACGGCATCCAGAAGACGGACGGCAAGGACTTCGTCTCCAGCGGCGGGCTCGGCTACATGACCTTCCCGCCCGTGGAGGGCGGCAAGGGCGATCAGAGCGTCACCGTCGGCAACCCCGCCCAGTACCTCTCCATCTCCTCCAAGGCCAGTGCCGAGCAGAAGAAGATCGCCAAGGACTTCTTCGCCACGGGTGTCCTCCAGGACGAGGAGGTGAAGAAGTGGATCGGCAACGGGTCGCTCCCGATCCGGCTGGGCGCCGACAAGATGCTGGCCGGCACCGAGAACGCCGACTTCCTGAAGTTCACCTACGACATCGCCAGCAAGGCGAAGGTGTTCGTCCAGTCCTGGGACCAGGCGCTCAGCCCGGCGGCGGCCGCGACACTGCTGGACAACATCGCCAAGCTGTTCCAGCGGTCCATCTCGCCCCAGCAGTTCGCCTCCAACCTCAACGCGGTCATCGGCACATGAGCTCACTCACCCACAAGGCGCCGCCGCGCCGCGAGTCACGCAGCACCATCCTGCCGTGGCTCGCGGTGCCTGCGCTGGTGTTCTTCCTCGGCTTCGCCGTGGTGCCGCTCGTCGGTGTCTTCGCGCTGAGCTTCACCACCTGGGACGGGATCGGCGCCATCCGCGTGACGGGACTGACCAGTTGGCGCGAGGTGCTGACCGACCCCGGGCTGCCGCACGCCCTCTGGGTGACGTTCCTGGTGATGGCCGTGTCCTGGGCCGTCCAGACCCCGCTGAGCATTCTGCTCGGCGTGTTCCTGGCAGGCCGCCAGCGCTACCGGGCGATCCTGGGCGTGGTGTACTTCATCCCGCTGATGCTCAGCTCCGCGGCGATCGCCATCGCGTACAAATCACTGCTGGACCCCAACTTCGGGCTCGGTGCGGGACTGGACATCTCACTGCTCAGCCAGGACTGGCTCGGGCGGCCGGGACTCGCCTTCGGGGTCGTCATCTTCGTCGTCTCCTGGCAGTTCATCCCGTTCCACTCGCTGATCTACCAGGGCGGCGTACAGCAGATCCCGAAGTCCCTCTACGAAGCGGCCCAGTTGGACGGGGCCGGACGGATCCGGCAGTTCTTCGGCATCACGCTGCCCCAGCTCAAATACACCATCATCACCTCGTCCACGCTGATGGTGGTCGGGTCGCTGACCTTCTTCGACCTCATCTTCATCCTGACCGAGGGCGGCCCCGGCGACGCCACCCGGGTACTCGCCCTGGACATGTACAAGCGGGGTTTCCAGGCCAGCCTGATGGGACCGGCCAGTGTCATCGCGGTCATCCTGGTCCTCGTGGGACTCGCCCTCGCGCTGCTGCTGCGCCGGCTCGGCGGCCGCGACGCCGGCGCGAGCCAACTCGAGGGGGCCTGACGTGACCACCACGCTGACCAAGCCGCGACGACCGCGGAAGGTCGCCCACCGCGAGGGGCGGCACTCCTCCCGTCCGGCGCTCCGGCGGCACAACTGGACCGCCGGTCTGGCCGGCTGGCTCTGGCTCGCCGTCGTGGCCGTGCCCCTCTACTGGGCCCTGATCACCAGTTTCAAGGCCCAGAACCGCTACTACGCGAGCAACCCGCTGGCACCGCCGTCCGACCCGACACTGGAGAACTACCGGCTGGTCGTCGAGTCGGACTTTCCGCTCTACTTCGTGAACAGCGTCATCGTGACCCTCGGCGCCGTCGTCCCGGCGGTCGTGGTCTCCTTCATGGCGGCCTACGCCATCGTCCGCGGCTGGCGCATGCGGGTCCTGCGCACCGTCAACGGGCTGTTCCTCATGGGCCTGGCCATCCCGTTGCAGGCGACGATCATCCCGGTCTACCTGATCATCATCAAGCTGGAGCTCTACGACAGTCTGCCGGCGCTGATCCTCCCGTCGATCGCCTTCGCCATCCCGCTGTCCGTGCTGGTGCTCTCCAACTTCATCCGTGACGTGCCCAAGGAACTGTTCGACTCGATGCGGGTCGACGGCGCCACCGAGTGGACGACGCTGTGGCGGCTGGCGGCACCGCTCACCCGGCCCGCCATCATCACCGTGAGCGTCTTCAACGCACTGACCATCTGGAACGGGTTCCTGCTGCCGCTGGTCCTCACCCAGAGCCCCGACCGCCGGACCCTGCCGCTCGCCCTGTGGACCTTCCAGGGCCAGTACGGGATCAACATCCCCGGCATCCTCGCGGCCGTCGTCCTGACCACCCTGCCCGTCCTGGTGCTGTACGCGTTCGGCCGCCGCCAGCTGCTGAGCGGCCTGACCGCGGGCTTCAGCCGTTGACCGACCCGGACGCCGTGACCGGTGGCCGGCCCGGGGCCCCGGGCGTCCGGTGAACTCCACGGCCGGCCCGGCGCCGGCACCCCGTCCGCCGGCCCGGCCGGCACCGGGCGCGCCCCCGGCCCCGCCCCCCGAGGGGCGGGGCGCGGCGGACCGGGCCGCTGCCGGAGCCCGACGCGATCCGCCCCGCCCCGAGTCCTGCCCGACCACCGGTCCGCCCCCGCGCCCTCGTCGAGGGTCCGGCGGGCCTAGGAGGAACATGAACGCCAACGTGGCCGTGGAGAACCCCGCCGGGGTCTCCCTCTGGAACGACCCCACCGCTTCCGTCGCCGCGCGGGTCGACGCCCTGATCGGCGCGATGACCCTTCAGGAGAAGACCGCCCAGCTGTACGGCGTGTGGGTGGGCGCCTCCGACGAGGGCGGTGAGGTCGCCCCCCACCAGCACGACATGGAGGAACCCGTCGACCTCGACGCCCTGCTGCCCGCCGGGCTGGGCCAGCTCACCCGGCCCTTCGGCACGGTCCCGGTCGACGCGGCCGTGGGCGCGCTCTCGCTCGCCCGCACCCAGACCCGGATCGCCGCCTCGAACCGGTTCGGCATCCCCGCCCTCGCGCACGACGAGTGCCTGGCCGGCTTCGCCGCCTGGGGCGCGACGGCCTACCCCGTCCCGCTGTCCTGGGGCGCCGCCTTCGACCCGGACACGGTGCGGCGGATGGCCGCCGCCATCGGGCGCGACATGCGGACCGTCGGTGTCCATCAAGGGCTCGCGCCCGTCCTCGACGTGGTGCGCGACGCCCGCTGGGGGCGGGTCGAGGAGACCATCGGCGAGGACCCGTACCTCGTCGGCACCATCGGGACCGCGTATGTGCAGGGTCTGGAGTCCGCCGGGATCGTCGCCACCCTCAAGCACTTCGCCGGCTACTCCGCCTCCCGCGCCGGCCGCAACCTCGCCCCCTCCTCCGTGGGCCCGCGCGAGCGCGCCGACGTCCTGCTGCCGCCCTTCGAGATGGCGATCCTCGAGGGCGGCGCCCGGTCGGTGATGAACGCCTACACCGACACCGACGGCATGCCCTCGGCGGCCGACGAGGACCTGCTCACCGGACTGCTGCGCGACACGTGGGGCTTCGACGGCACCGTCGTCGCCGACTACTTCGCCATCGCGTTCCTGAAGACCCTGCACGGGGTCGCGGCCGACTGGGCGGGTGCCGCCGGCACGGCGCTGCGCGCGGGCATCGACGTCGAACTGCCCAACGTCAAGACGTACGGCGGGCCCCTGACCGAGGCGGTCGCCGACGGCCGGGTGCCGGAGGAACTGGTCGACCGCGCCCTGCGCCGGGTGCTCACCCAGAAGGTGGCGCTCGGCCTGCTCGACCCGGACTGGAACCCCGTACCGGCCGCCCTCGACGGGGCGGACCCGGACGACCCGGCCGCGCTGCGCGGGCGGATCGACCTGGACGGGCCGGAGAACCGTGCCCTGGCCCGCACGCTCGCCGAGGAAGCGGTCGTCCTGCTGAGCAACGACGGCACCCTGCCGCTGGACAGGCCGCGCCGCATCGCCCTGATCGGTCCCAACGCCGACGATCCCGTCGCCGTGCTGGGCTGCTACTCCTTCCCCCAGCACATCGGCGTCCGCCACCCCGGCACGCCCCACGGCATCGGGCTGCCCACGGTGCGCGAGACGCTCGCCGCCGAGTTCCCCGACGCCGAGATCACGTACGCGCGCGGCACCGGCGTCGACGACGGGGACCTCTCAGGGCTCGACGAGGCGGCGCGGGTGGCGGGCGAGGCCGACGTCGCCCTGGTGGTGCTCGGCGACCGTGCCGGGCTCTTCGGGCGGGGCACCAGCGGGGAGGGCTGCGACGCCGAGTCGCTGGCGCTGCCCGGCGCGCAGCAGCACCTGCTCGACACCCTGCTCGACCTGGGCACGCCCGTGGTGACCGTGCTGCTGGCCGGGCGGCCGTACGCCCTCGGCCGCGCGGTGGAGGAGTCCGCGGCCATCGTGCAGTCGTTCTTCCCCGGCGAGGAGGGCACGCACGCGATCGCCGGGGTGCTCAGCGGCCGCGTCAATCCCTCCGGGCGCCTCCCGGTCGGTGTGCCGCGCGGGCCCGGCTCCCAGCCGGGCACGTACCTCGGGGCGCGGCTCGCTCACGCGAGCGACGTGTCCAGCATCGATCCGACGCCCGCGTTCGCCTTCGGCCACGGCCTGTCGTACACGCGGTTCGAGTGGACCGATCTGGCGGTGGAGGCCCAGGAGGCCCCGACGGACGGGGAGTTCGCCCTGTCGTTCACCGTCCGCAACGCGGGCGGGCGGTCCGGGACGGAGGTCGTCCAGCTCTATCTGCACGACCCGGTCGCCTCCGTCGTCCAGCCGGTGCAGCGCCTCGTCGGCTACGCCCGGGTCGCGCTGGAGCCGGGCGAGGCCCGGCGCCTCGCGGTGACGGTCCCGGCCGACCTCGCCTCCTTCACCGGGCGCGACGGCCGCCGGGTCGTCGAACCGGGCGCGCTGGAACTGCGGCTGGCCGCCTCCAGCGCGGATGCGCGGCTGACGGCCGCGGTCGTGCTGACCGGGGCGGAACGCCACGTGGACCACACGCGGCGGCTGCACGCCACGATCACGCAGGAGCCGGTCGCCGACTGAACCGGGGACGCGCGGCGCACGTCACGGCGGCGCCGCGCGTCCCGCACCGGATGGCGTCCCGCCGGGTGGTGCAGCCGATCAACGGGCCGGGACTCGCAGGTCACTCCGGGTTCGTCGACCTGCTGGGGCACTCCCGGCGCCTGACCGGGCCACTTCGCGTGCCGCGCCGATGTGGAGATCGTCGTGAGCCGGGTACCGGAGGGCGAAGCGCGTGATCGCTGACACCACCCCGCGGGACGCGGCCCCGCACCGCGGGGCCGGGTACGGGGCGGCCTCAGAGCAGGCCGCGCCGGGCGAGGCTGCGCATCAGCGCTCCCACGCCGAACGTCCACGGCGCGGCCTGCTCGCTGGGCACGACGGTGTTGACCAGGGCGCCGAGTCGCGGGCTGGAGATCCGCACGATGTCGCCGTACTCGTGGGTGAAGCCGGCGCCGGGCGCCCGCCGGTCCTCGGTGGGGGCGAACAGCGTGCCGGTGAACAGGACGAAGCCGTCGGGGTACTGATGGTGCGCGCCGTGCGTGGCGGACACGAGGTCCAGTACGTCGCGGCTGATCTCGCTCAGGGAGCTGCTGCCGCGCAGGACGTAGCCGTCCGGCCCGTCGACCCGCAGGTCGATGTCGAGTGCGCGTACGGCGTCGAGGCCGAAGTCCTCGTCGAGGACGCGGACGAACGGACCGATGGCGCAGGAGGCGTTATTGTCCTTCGCGCGGGACAGCAGCAGGGCGCTGCGTCCCTCGATGTCGCGGAGGTTGACGTCGTTGCCGAGCGTCGCGCCGCGCACCCGGCCGCGCGAGTCGACGACGAGGACGGCCTCGGGCTCGGGGTTGTTCCACACGGAGGCGCCGAGTACGCCGACCTCGGCGCCGGTGCCGACCGCGGACAGCACGGGCGCCTTGGTGAACACCTCCGGGTCCGGTCCGATGCCCACCTCCAGGTACTGCGACCAGAGTCCTTCGGCGACGAGGAGTTCCTTGGCCCTGGCCGCTTCCGGTGATCCGGGGCGGATCCCGTCGAGCCTGCCGCCCACCACCTGTCCGACGCGGTCCCGTACCTTCGCGGCCTGGGCCGGGTCGCCGCCCGTGCGTTCTTCGATGACGCGTTCCAGCAGGCTGCGGGCGAAGGTGACGCCCGCCGCCTTGATCACCTGGAGGTCGACGGGGGCGAGCAGATGCGGCACGTCACGGCGGCCGGGGGGTGCCTGCAGCAGGTCGTCCAGGAGCCAGGCGCGTCCGCCGCCGGCCTCGCGGACGACGGCCGCCGCGTCGTCGCGTTCCATGAGGGCGGAGACGGTGGGTGCGAGGGCCGTCAGGTCGACGAGGTGGTCGCCGCGGACCGCGGCCACGCACGGTCCGTCCCCTTCGGGGTCGTGGACGCGCGCGACGAGGGCGGCCCGGCCGGCGTCCTCGGGCAGGACGGAGCCGGCGGTGAGGACCGGGCGGGGGCGCGCGCTTGCGGATTCCACGGTGCATGCTCTCCTGGATGCGTCCGGACGGGCTCAGTGGGAGTCGCGGGGGACCTCGTGTCCACGGCTGCCGCGCAGGAAACCGAAGTCGGCGCCCCGGTCGGCCTGTTCCACGTTCTGCGTGTAGAGCCAGGTGTAGCCGCCGGTGTACCGCTCGGCGGGTGCCCTCCACTCCTGCCGGCGCCGCGTGAGTTCGGCGTCGTCCACGTCCAGGCGCAGGGTGCGCCGGGGGACGTCGAGGACGACGGGGTCCCCGTCGCGCACCAGGGCGAGCGGACCGCCGACGGCGGCCTCGGGCGCCACGTGCAGGACCACCGTCCCGTACCCGGTGCCGCTCATCCGGCCGTCGCAGACGCGGACCATGTCGGTGACGCCGGCCTTCAGCAGCTTGGCGGGCAGCGGGACGTTGGAGACCTCGGGCATGCCGGGGTAGCCCTTGGGGCCGGCGTTGCGGATGACGATCACGGTGTTCTCGTCGATGTCGAGTTCCGGGTCGTCGGCCACCTCGTGGTAGGCCTCGGGGGAGTCGAAGACGCGCGCGGGGCCGCGGTGGGTGAGCAGGTGCGGTGACGCGGCGGACTGCTTGATCACGGCGCCGTCGGGGCACAGGTTGCCGCGGAGGACGGCGATACCGGTGCCGGCCGGCTGGAAGGGCGCGTCGAGGCCGGTGATGACGTCGGAGCCGACGCGTTCGGCGTTCCGGGTGTTCTCGGCGACGGTGCGTCCGGTGACCGTGATCTGTTCGCCGTGCAGCAGCTCGCCGCCGAGCAGCTCGGCCATGACGGCGGGCAGGCCGCCCGCGTAGCAGAAGTCCTCCATGAGGTACGTGCCACTGGGCATCAGGTTGACCAGGGTCGGCACCGCGCGGACCAGGTCGTCGAAGTCCTTCAGGTCCAGCTCGACGCCGACGCGTCCGGCGAGGGCGGTGAGGTGGATGAGGGCGTTCGTGGAGCCGCCGATGGCCGCGTTGACGCGGATGGCGTTCTCGAACGCCTCCCGGGTGAGGATCCGGGAGGGGCGCAGTTCCTCCTCCACCATCCGTACGATGCGCTGCCCCGCCGCCTGCGCGGTCTCCATCCGCCGGGAGTCGACCGCGGGCCAGGCCGCCGAGCCCGGCAGCTGCATGCCGAGCGCCTCGGCCATGCAGGCCATCGTCGAGGCGGTCCCCATCGTCATGCAGTGCCCGTGGGAACGGGCCATGCACCCTTCCGCGAAGAAGCACTCCTCCTCGGTCATCCGGCCGGTCTTCAGGTCCTCCTCGAACTTCCACACATGGGTGCCGGATCCCACGTCCTGGCCCCGGTACTTCCCGTTCAGCATCGGCCCGCCGGTGACCATGACGGCGGGCAGGTCGACGCTGGCGGCGCCCATGAGCATGGCGGGGGTCGTCTTGTCGCAGCCGGACAGCAGCACGACACCGTCGAGCGGATTGGCCCGGATCAGCTCCTCGACCTCCATGGCCATGAGGTTGCGGTACAGCATCGCGGTGGGACGCATCAGGGTCTCGCCGGTGGCCATGGTGGGAAACTGGAGCGGCAGGCCGCCCGCCTGCCACACGCCACGCTTGACGGCTTCGGCGACGTGTGTCAGATGGGCGTTGCACGGCGCGAGTTCGGAGGCACTGGTCGCGATGCCGATGACGGGACGCCCGTCGAACACCTCGTGCCCGAGTCCCTGGTTGCGCATCCAGGAGCGGTACAGCATCCCGCTGCGGCCCCGTGCGCCGAACCATGCCTGGCTGCGGCGGTTCGTCTTCTGCCCGTCGGTCATGCAGGCCCTCCCTTGACTCCGGCGTCGTCCGCTTCGCGATGGGGCGTTGTCGGGTGAGGACCCGTGGGCCGCTACCCTGTAGCGCAATCATTAAATGATTCGATGATTGGCGTCCAGGGGGTGAACAGAGATCGTGGCGCACTTCCTGACCATGCACCAGCGCGTGGTCGACGAGCTCGGGCGGCGCATCGTGGGGGGCGCGTGGGAGCCGGGCGATCCGCTGCCGGTCGAGGACGTGCTCGCGGCCGAGACCGGCGTCAGCCGGGGAGTGCTGCGCGAGGCGGTCAAGGCACTGGTGGCCAAAGGGATGCTGCACGTCCGCCCGCGCACCGGCACACGCGTGCTGCCCCCGGAGCACTGGAACCACCTGGACCGTGACGTGCTGCGCTGGAAA
Source organism: Streptomyces sp. NPDC086080 (assembly GCF_044540255.1). Lineage (NCBI taxonomy): Bacteria > Bacillati > Actinomycetota > Actinomycetes > Kitasatosporales > Streptomycetaceae > Streptomyces > Streptomyces sp. NPDC086080. Next base: position 185,872 of record NZ_JBITRU010000008.1, on the reverse strand, counting down.
CAGGCCGGGGACGCCACGGCCCTGCTGCGGGACACGGGCGAACTGCGCCGGATCGTCGAGCCCGAGGCGGCCCGGCTCGCTGCCGGCCGGGCCGGCCCCGACGAGGTACGGGTCCTGTACGACTCCCTGGCGGCCATGGAGGCCGCGGCGGCGGAACCCGGCCGCAGCGGCTACGTCGAGGCCGACATCGCCTTCCACCGGGCCCTGCTGGACGCCAGCGGCAACCGTCTCCTCGGCTCACTGGGCCGCGCTGTCGACATCGCACTGGAACACAGCTTCCTCATCAGCACCCGGACACCTGGCGCGGTGGAAGCCTCGCTGCCGGGTCACCGCGCCGTCGTGCGAGCCGTCGAGGCCCGCGATCCCGAGGCCGCAGCGGCCGCCGTGCTGGCCATCATCGATGCCGCCGAGGAGGAGATCACCCGGTCACCCGGAATGCCGGGTGACGCCCCGGGCGACGCCGTATGACCCGTCACGGCCGCGACCCCGCGGTGCCACGGGCAGGGCAGGGAGGTCGGCGACGCCCACGCTGAGGGAGGCGGCATCCGGCGCGTGGAACCGACGTGGGCCGCAGGGGAGTTGGTGCGGCGGCTCATCCGGACCCACGGTCCGGTGCTGCTCCGCCCGTCCAGCGGCCGCCGCGACGGCAGTGGGCCCATGTGCTCCCCGCGCGGCGAGTCCCGGGCCGGTGCCTCGGACGTCGCGCCCGGCCGGGTGGCAGGCGGCACCCCGTTCCGCGGTACTCCGTTCCTCGCCCGCGTACCGGTCGGGGTTCGGGACCGCCGGCGGGGGCGACCGGGGGCGGCCCGGCGACGTCGCCGGCCGCGTGACCGGACCGGTTCCGCGGCCAGGTGAGCACCGCGCCCGGCTGGGTGATCAGCGGTGGCGGCGGCGATCACCCGCTCATAGCTTCGGCTCATGAACAGACGTCACATCGCGTATCTCGCCTGTACCACCGCCGTCGTGGCCGCGGGGATCGGTGCAGCCCCGGCCGCCCCGTCGGTCCATCATCCGGCCGTGCACCGTGTACAGCCCGGACAGTCGATCCAGAAGGCCGTCGACGCCGCCGAACCGGGGGACACCGTCCTGCTCGCGGCCGGTACCTACAAGCAGAGCGTCGACATCACCCGCTCGGACATCACCCTGCGCGGCAGCGGTGCCGGCCGCACCGTCCTGGTGCCCGCCGCGGACCCCGGGAAGAGCGCCTGCGCCAAGGCGGGCAACGGCATCTGTGTCACCGGCACCGACAAGAAGCCCCTCAAGGACGTCACCGTAAGGGCGCTGACGGTGCGTGGCTTCGCCAAGAACGGGGTGTGGGCCACCGGGACGGAGGGCCTGAGGGTCCGGCATGTGACCGCGGAGAGGAACGGCCAGTGGGGCATCGCCGAGGAACGCTCCGTCAGCAGCGTGCTCAGTCACAACCTCGCCCGGAACAACGGCGACGCCGGACTCTTCGTGGCCAACACCGTCGACACCGAGGAGGGCGCCCGGGACGCCCGGAGGACGGTGATCGGGCACAACAGGACGGAAGGCAACCGGGTCGGCGTCACCGTACGGCGGCTGCGGAACCTGAGCGTCTCCCACAACGAGGCCACCGGCAACTGCGCCGCCGTGTTCGTGGTGGGCGACGAGTCCGCGCCGCGGGCCGGCCATCTGAACGTGACGTTCAATCACCTCCACGCCAACAACAAGTACTGCGCCAAGACGCCCCGGCTGCCCTTCCTGCAGGGCTCGGGCATCGTCCTCACCGGTGTCGAGGAGACCCGGGTGGCCTTCAACCGGGTCGAGGACAACAAGGGCACCTCCCCGCTGTCCGGCGGCGTCGTGCTGTTCAAGAGCCTCGTCGGAACGCCCAGTGAGCGCAACGAGATCCGCGACAACCTGGTCACCGGCAACAGCCCGGCCGACCTGGCCAACCGGGACACCGCCACGACCAACACGTTCAGCCGCAACACCTGCACGCTCTCCGAGCCCGCCGGCATGTGCTGACCGACCCGCCCCACCCCCGACCGCACGACAGCAGAAGCGAGGCAACGGATGACCACCGTTGAACCGGCTCCCCCGCCACCCATGCGGCTGAGGGAGCTCGTATTCGGCGCGGCGTGTGCCGCCGCCGTACGCGCGGCCGTCCGTTTGGGCGTGCCGGACGCCCTGGACGACAGCCCGCTGACCGTCGATGACCTGGCGGCCGCAGTGAAGACCCAGCCGCACACCCTGCGGCGGCTGCTGCGCGCCCTGGCCTGCCAGGGCGTCTTCGCCGAGAACCCCGACGGAACCTTCGCGCACACCGAGATGTCCCGGCTGCTGCGCGAGGACGACCCGCACAGCCTGCGCTACATCGCCCTGTGGTGTACCGAGCCGTGGACCTGGAACGTCTGGCCGCTGCTCGACGAGGCGGTGCGCTCCGGCGGCAACGTCTTCGAGGACGTGTACGACCGCGAGTTCTTCACGTATCTCAACGAATCGGCCCCCGAGTCCGCTCATGTGTTCAACCGCGCGATGACGACGTCCAGCGAGCAGTCCGCCCGTGACGTGGCCCTGCTGCTCGACCTGGACGACGCCTCCTCGGTGGTGGACATCGGGGGCGGCCAGGGGCACGTCCTGGCCGGCCTCCTGGAGCAGCACGCCCACCTCCACGGCACGCTGCTCGACCTGCCGGGCGTCGTCCAGAACGCCGACCCGCGACTGCGCGCGGGCGGTGCCCTCGCCGACCGGGTCGACGTCGTGGCGGGTGACTGCCGCGAGAAGGTACCCGTCCGGGCGGACGTGTACATCATCAAGAACGTCCTGGAGTGGGACGACGACAGCACCCGCAGGGCGCTGGCGAACGTATGTGCGGCGGCGCGGCCCGGAGCCCGCGTCGTGGTCATCGAGAACCTCGTCGACGACACCCCGTCGATGCGCTTCACCACCGCCATGGACCTGCTGCTGCTCCTCAACGTCGGCGGCGCCAAGCACACCCGGCAGAGCATGGTCGACCGGCTGACCGACGCGGGCCTCGCCATCGGCGACATCCGCCCGGTCAACGCGTATCTCCACGCCTTCGAGTGCACCGTGCCCGGCTGATCCGAGGACGACGCAACCCCGAGGCCGCCGGCCCCGCGACTGACGCGGAACCGGCGGCCTCGGGGTGTACCGGCGGTGTCGGCTCAGGAACCGGCGTCGCGCTCCCAGCGGTAGAAGCACTGCGCCATGGCGTCCTTCGGGCTCCGCCACGTGGCCGGGTCGTACGGACTGACGTAGGCCTCCAGCCGCTCGCTGATACCGCGGAACTCGGGGTGCGAGGCCAGCTTGGCGATGGCGGGCGCCGGGTCCCGCTCGGCCTCGATGAGGTGCAGGTACACGTCGTCCCCGAACTGGAAGAGGCTGCGCCGGCTGACGCCGACCAGGTGGGGGAGTTCACCCCGGTCGGAGGCGGCGAACACGTCGGCGATGTCCGGCGCCGAGCCGGGTTTCATCCGGGCGACGATGAGGGCGTGATGCATGGGGGTGTCCTTCCGTGTCCTTCCCGGACCGGCGCTCAGCGCGAGGACGCGACGGACGCGCGCTCGCTGTCGCGGGCGACCTGTTCGATCCGGTCCCGGATGAGGGCCATCTGCGTACGGGAGTTGCGGTTGATGTTGTCCGTCATCCAGTCGTCGTCGACCGGGGCGTCGGGCTTCATCGCGAAGTCCTGCGTCCAGCGCATCTCGACTCCGCCGGGCACCTCCGCGTACTCCCACAGGATGTCCATGTGGGCGAACGGCCCCGTCTCGACACGGCGGGCGCGCACCATCCGCTTCTCGCGGTCCGGCGTGCGTTCCGACACCCAGCTCCACACCTTGCCGTTCTCGTCCGGGTGCATGGTCAGGCGGAACGTCGTCGTGTCGCCCTCCCGGGAGAGGACGTCCACGGACGCGTACTCGCTGAACAGCCGCGGCCAGTTCTCCAGGTCGTTGGTCATCTCCCACACCAGGTCGAGGGGAGCGTCGATGGTGATGCTGTTCTCGGTGTGTCCGGCCACTTTTCAGGCTCCAGCCGTGAGGGTGCTGTTGACGAGGTTCAGGAACTCCCGGGGTGTCCTGCAGCGCTCCGAGTCGGGGGGCAGCGACTGCCCGTACCGGTTCTCCAGCTCGCCGACGATGCCGAGCAGACCGAGCGAGTCCAGACCGAAGGAGTCGAACGGGGACTCCGCGGCCTCCTTGAGTTCCCGGGGGGCGACGGTGATGCCGGCTGCCTGCTTCATCAGGGCTGACAGCTCGTCGAAGGTCACTTCGGTGGTGATCATGGGTGACTGCTCCTTCCCCGCCCGGATCTACCGGGCGGAATCGTCACCGCGGCGCACGACCAGCGCCGCGTTGGAGCCCATCAGTCCCCTGCTGAGGACCAGGGCGGTGCGCAGCTCGGCGGGGCGAGCGCGCGACATGACCAGATCGAGGTCGTGGCAGATGTCGAACACGTTGGGCGTCGGGGGCACCTGGCCGTGCTCCATGGCGAGCACCGCGGACACCGTGTCCAGCACGGGCGCCGCGCAGTAGGCGCGGCCGATGCCGGTCTTGGGCGCCGTGACCGGGACCCGGGTGCCGTGCGCGCCGAGCGCGTCGGCGATCGCCAGCGCCTCCGCGCGGTCCGCCTCGGGCACGCCCATGGCGTCGGCGAACACGACGTCGATCTCCTCCGGGGCACACCGCGCCTCGTCGAGGGCGCCGCGGATCGCGCGGGCGAGCCCTTCCCGGGACTCCGCCCAGCGGGAGGCCCCGGTGAACGTGGCGGCGTGGCCGGCCACGGTGGCCCGCACGGGCACCCCGCGCTCCCGGGCCCGGGCCTCGTCCTCGACGACGAGCAGCGCGCCCCCCTCGGCGGGCACGAAGCCGCAGGCCTTCTCGGTGAACGGGCGGTAGGCGCGGTCGGGGTCGTCGACGGTGCTGAGCTCGGAGTAGCCGAGCTGGCAGACCATCGAGTACGGGGCGAGGGGCGCCTCCGCGGCCCCGACGACCATGACGTCGGTGCCGCGCCGTACGGCCCGGCTCGCGTGCGCCAAAGCGTCCAGTCCGCCCGCCTCGTCGTTCGCCACCACCCCGCACGGCCCCTTGAGACCGCTGCGGATGGAGATCTGCCCGGTGCTCGCCGCGTAGAACCAGGCGATGGACTGGTACGGACCGACGAACTTGGAGCCCTTTCCCCAGAGTTTCTGCAGCTCGCGCTGGCCGAACTCGCCGCCGCCCGATCCGGCCGCGGTGACCACGCCGATCGAGAACGGCTCGGCGGGCTCACCGCCCAGCCCGGCCTCGTCGAGGGCCAGGGCGGCGGCGGCCATGGCGAAGTGGCTGAACCGGTCGGTCTGCACCAGGAACCGGTCCTCGATGAGATCCGCCGGGTCGAAGGACCGGACCTCGCCCGCCACCCGCAGCGGCAGGTGGTCGCAGCCCTCGCGGCCGATCAGGTCCAGTACGGTGAGGCCTTCGCGGACGGACTTCCAGTAGGCGTCCGTCCGCAGTCCGTTGGGCGCGATCACACCGATGCCGGTGACGGCCGCGCGCCCGGAGCGCCGATTGCTCATCGTGTCCTCCCACCCGTCCCGGACAGCAGCACCGCGGACTGGAAGCCGCCGAAACCGCTGCCGACGGAGAGCACGTGGTTCAGCTTCCGCGGGCGGGCGGTGCGCGGCACGTAGTCCAGGTCGCACTCCGGGTCGGGGGTCTCGTAGTTCGCCGTCGGCGGCACGACCTGGTGCTTCAGCGCGAGGACGCAGGCGACCACCTCGATCGCGCCGATCGCGCCCAGCGAGTGCCCCACCATCGACTTGATGGAGCTCATGGGCGTCTCATGGGCGTGCGCGCCCAGCGACCGCTTCACGGCGGCCGTCTCGTGCCGGTCGTTCTGCCGGGTGCCGGAGCCGTGCGCGTTGACGTAGTCGATCAGCGTGGGGTCGATACGGGCCTGGTCGAGCGTGGTGTCGATCGCCCGGGCCATCTCCAGTCCCTCACTGGTCAGACCGGTCATGTGGTAGGCGTTGCCGTAGGTGGCGTAGCCGCTGAGCTCGCAGAGGATCTCCGCTCCGCGGGCCCGTGCGTGCTCGTATTCCTCGAGCACGAGCACCGCCGCGCCCTCGCCCATCACAAAGCCGTCGCGGTGGGCGTCGAACGGCCGGGAGGCGTGCTCGGGATCGTCGTTGTTGGGCGACGTCGCCTTGATGGCGTCGAAGCACGCCATCGTGATCGGTGAGATCGGCGAGTCCGACGCTCCCGCGATGCAGACGTCGGCCCGGCCCTCGGCGATGGTGTGGAACGCGTAGCCGACCGCGTCGAGGCCGGAGGTGCAGCCGGTGGAGACGGTCTGCACGGGTCCCCTGGCGCCGAACCGCTCGGCGACGACCGAGGCGAGCGTGCTCGGCTGGAAGGCCGTGTGCAACTGCGGCTCGGCCTTCTCATGGTCGACGTCCCAGCGCCGGCCGCCCTCGCTGACCCGCACGTAGTCGTGCTCCAGCCGGGTCGTGCCGCCGACCGCGCTGCCCAGGGAGACCGCGGTGCGCCACGGGTCCCCGGCCTCGATGTCGAGTCCGGAGTCGCGCAGCGCCTCCCCGGCGGCGACCACGGCGAACTGCACGTACCGGTCGGCGCGCTGGCACAGCTCCGCGTCCAGCCCGTGCTCGTAGGGGTCGAAGTCGCATTCGGCGGCTATGCGCGAGCGCAGGCCCGCCGGGTCGAACAGGGTGATGCCGCGGGTCGCGGTACGGCCGGCTGCGAGGAGATCCCAGAACGCCGTCGCCCCGATGCCGCCGGGAGCGACCACACCTATACCGGTGACGGCCACCCGCCGGGTCATTTTATGGCCTCGCTCGGCTCGGCCGACCGGCCGTGCTCGGGCCCGCCGACCTTCAACTGCGGTCCGGCGACCGCGCTTTCGGTCTCCTCCGTGTCGACGTGGCCGAGGCTCGGGTGCGGCGCGAGCGGGCCCAGGTGGAACACCATGCGGGCCTCCTGGTCGCCGACGTTGCGGAAGCGGTGCCGCATGTCGACGGGGATCATCAGCCCCTGCTCGGCGCGGAGCGCGAACGGCTCGCCGTCCAGGTCCACTTCGAGCGCACCGCTGACGACGTACACGAACTCCTCGGAGTACGGGTGGTAGTGCTCGCCGATCCGCTCGCCGGGCTTGATGATGGCCAGGCCCATGAAACCACTGGTGGAGCCCACGGTGGCCGGCGTGAGCAGGGTCCTGAGGTCCCCTCCGCGCCGGCGGTTGGGTTCCGTCTCGCTCAGATCCACGATGCGTGGGTGCTGTATGGACATGGTTGATACCTCCGGGTGGGAGCGGCGGCGTCCGGGCGGACACGGCCGGGAACGTCGCCACGGTCGGCCGTCAGGAATCCGCCGAGACACGGTCGGTGACGGGCATCATGTCGGCGTGGGCCAGGAGCCGGTGCAGGGTGCGCTCCGAGTCCAGGGAGCCCTCGACGCCGATCGCGGCACCGTCCAGGAGACGCTCCAGCTCGGCGGCCTTGCCCGGGCCCTTGATGCCCAGGGCGGAGAGCGGGTCGAGATCGAGTTCACCGGTGACGTCGATCATGCGGGTCACGATGTCGCCGCGCTGGAAGACGGTGCTCGCGTACACCAGGCCGTCCGGGGCGCCGGCCGCGGCCTCGTCCTGCTGGGCGAGGAACCGGGCCATTTCCAGTCCGCGGCCGGCCAGGGCCGGGTAGTACAGCATGTGGCGTCGCAGCCCGGCGGGTTCCGGCCGGCCGGCCTCCACGTGCTGCATCGCCGGGAGCGCCGCCCGGGTGAAGAACACCCGCGCGGAGTCGGCGTCGGACAGGTCCCGGTCCTGCTCGAGATGGGTGTTGATGGCCTCTTCCACGGCCTGGACCTCGGGCTGCGCGGCCACGTGGCACAGGGCGGCCAGCAGATCGCCCTCCACCTCCACGGCCCGCACCACGCGGTTGCCGTGCATGAAGAGCGAGGTGCGGTGCAGCCGCGTGATGCCGTTGATCCGCGCCTCGGGCGCGTCGTAGTTGGCCAGGATGTCCACGACCTTGGACTCGGACCCCGGCTTGACCGTGAAGGTGAGGGCGTGACGGGTCCGGCCGGCGCCCACGCGGGCCGCCCTCTGGAGGTTCGCCCGCGCCGCCCCGGGCGCGAGCGGCTGCTCCGGGTGGGTCTCGCGCAGGACGCTGTAGCGCATCGACCGGGTGTCCCGGACGCAGCTGTGCATCGGCCGGACGATCTGGATGTGCTCCTCGCTGTTCACCCAGTCGAGGAACGGCAGGGCGCTCTCCCACTCGCTGGTGATGAGCCACTGCGAGGGGTTCTCGATCGACTGGCACAGTTGGTCACTGATGTGACCGGGGACTGACGCGACCGTGTTGCGCATGTGCTCGTACGCGTCGAGGAACTGCTCCTGGGCGCCCTCGTACAGGTCGAGCAGCAGGATCACCCGCAGCCTCGAGCCGTCGAACGCCGACTGCGAAATGCGTGCCGACTTGGTCATCCGGCGCACCTCTCCTTTGGTCGGAAGGTCAGGAACGACCGCCGTGTCCGCAGGGCCGGGGTCGCCATGTGTCGATCGTTGACGCGTCATTCCGGTGCGCGCGAGCGACACGGGGCAGGTGGGTGAACCGCGTGTCATACGGGTGCCGCCGGGACGCGGGATGCCCGGTACCGGGCATGAAATGGGGGCGTCCCTTTCCACACCCCGTCGAGGGCGACGCTGGAGGCGTTTCAATGCATCGATCGGATACGGCCGGCCGGGCGGATCACCGCACGCCGGTCCTCATCGTCGGCGGCTCCCTGGTGGGCCTGTCCATGTCCCTGTTCCTGGGACGCCTCGGCGTGCCGCACACACTCGTCGAACGCCACGCGGGCACGTCGCACCACCCCCGCGGGCGGGGGAACAACGTGCGCACCATGGAACTGTTCCGGACGGCCGGGCTGGAACAGCGCATCGGCCGGGCCGCGTCGACCCTGGCGGACAACCACGGCATCCTGCAGACCTCGAACCTGGTGGGCGACGAGGGGGAGTGGCTGCTCCAGGAGATCGACCCGGGCGGCGGCATCGCCCGTTTCAGTCCCGCCGGGTGGTGCCTGTGCAGCCAGAACGATCTGGAGCCGGTGATCCTCGAGGGAGCCCGGGAACTCGGCGGGGACCTGCGCTTCGGGACGGAGATGCTGTCCTTCGAGCAGGACGCGGAGGGCGTGACCGCGCTGGTCAAGAGCCGGGAGACCGGTGAGCACACCAGGATCCGGGCGGACTACCTCGTCGCCGCCGACGGCCCGCGCAGTCCCGTGCGCGAGGCGCTGGGCATCGGGCAGAACGGTCCGGGCGACCTGTTCCACAACGTAAGCCTCACGTTCACCTCCCGTGACCTCGCCGGCGTCGTCGGGGACCGGAGGTTCATCATCTGCTACCTCACCAACCCGGAGGCGGACGGAGCCCTGCTGCCGGTCGACAACCGGGAGCACTGGGTGTTCCACGCCCCCTGGCACCCCGAGCACGGCGAGACCCTCGAGTCGTTCACCGACGAGCGGTGCGTCGCGCACATCCGCAAGGCCGTCGGCGTGCCGGACCTCGACGTGGAGATCACCGGCCGGGCCGCCTGGCACGCCGCCGAGCGGGTCGCCGAACGGTACGGCCAGGGCCGGGTGTTCCTGGCCGGCGACTCGGCCCACGAGATGTCGCCCACCGGGGCGTTCGGCTCCAACACCGGCATCCAGGACGCCCACAACCTCGCCTGGAAGCTGGCCGCCGTGCTCGGCGGCTGGGCCGCGCCCGGTCTGCTGGAGTCCTACGACGCCGAACGGCGCCCCGTCGCGGAGGCGACCAGCGCCCGCGCCTCCTCCCGCTCGAGCGAGCACAGCCACCCCGGCTACACACCCGCCGGCGGTCCCGGCGGTCCCGGCGGCGGTGGTCCCGGCGGTCTGGGGGGTCCCGGTGCTGCTGGTCCCGGAGGTCCCGGGGGCGGTCCCGGTGGTCCGGGTGGGCCCGGTGCCGCTGGTCCTGGTGGCCCCGGTGGTCCCGGTGCTGCTGGCCCAGGAGGTCCCGGGGGCCGTCCCGGTGGTCCCGGTGGCGGTGGTCCTGGTGGGCCTGGTGGGCCCGGTGGCCGCAAGGGGGGCATCCTCAACGTGGCGCTGGCGTACCGCTATCCGCGCGGCGCCGTCCTGGGCACCGATCCCGCGATGCCGGTCGTCCCCGACGGCGTCGTGCTGAACGGCGAGCCCGGCAGCCGCGCCCCGCACCTCTGGCTGGACCGGGCCGGTACCCGCGTCTCCACCCTCGACCTGTACGAGCGGTCGCTGGTGCTGCTCAGTGCGGAGCACGGCCCCTGGCAGGCCGCGGCCGTCGAGGTGGCCGCGCAGCTGTCCGTACCGCTCGACGCCTACCGGATCGGCGACGGACCCCACGCCGACCTGACCCCCGAGCCCGACACGGACTGGGCCGGCGCCCACGGCATCACCGAGGACGGCGCGGTCCTGGTCCGCCCCGACGGCTTCGTCGCCTGGCGCCATCCGGCGCGCCCGGCCGACGCGGCGAAGACCTTGCGCGAGGCGATCGAAACGATCCTGAGCCGTCCCTGACGTGACCGGCGGGGGGGGCGTCGGGTCCGCCGCTCACGAACCGCCGATGCCGCCCTGGCGGCCCCGTTCCGACTTGGCCAGATGCTGTTCGAAGCGCTGGAGCGCGGGGCCGTCGACGTCCCAGGGCCAGGAGGTGACCATGCCCTGGAGGGCCTGGAACACGGGGTGGGCGTCGGCGGCGCGTCCGGCGGCGCACAGCGCGTACGCCAGGACGTTCAGGTCGGCCGGCGCCGCAGCGTGCTGGAAGAACCCCGGCTTCGGCCACAGGGCGGCCGCCTGCTCCAGCGCCCCCGCGATCTGCCCGCCCTCCCACAGCTGTCCTGCGGTCATGGCCCGTACGCCGCCCTGCGCCAGCAGTCCCTGGTACTGGCGGACGGCCGCGGTCAGCTCCACCGCCGCACAGGGCGCGTTGGCCGGGATCCGGGTGCGCACCACGTCGACGAAGTCGAGCACGGCCGCACTGGAGCCGCCTTCCTCCGGTGACAGATAGGCGAGCATCTGCAGATACGCCTCACGGTGCCAGCGGTCGCGTCCGGTGGCCTCCCGCCAGACGGCGTTGACGTCGTTCTGGCTGTACCGCTCGATCCGTGACACACCGATCAGGACGACCCACGGCAGGGGGTCCTCCGGACGCAGTTCGGCGGCCTGATGACACTGGGAGACCAGTTGTCCGGCGTCCTCCAGCTGCCCGTCCCGCAGTCCGCGCGCCAGCTGGGACCAGGCGTGGAACACCAGGGCGTCGGGGTGGTCCGGCTCCCTGGCCACCCAGGCGGATCCGATCCCGGTGTCCACCGTCGCCTCGGCCAGAACGGATGCCCGGTGGCTGCGGCGGTCCCAGTCGTCCCCTGTCTCCTCCAGCAGGGTGGCGACGAGCGTCAGGTCAACCGCTTTCGCGCTTCCCTCCCGCTTGCTCAACTTCCCTATTACGCGTGTGAGTTCGGTGTCTTCAAGGGGCAAGGAGATGCGGGGCCGTCTGCTGGTGCGACTGCTGAAGAGGGACATGTGCGAAGACTAGGAACTGCGGATGCCCCAGTAACCCGGACGGGGTGATCGTTATCGATCTGGCCCTTACCGCCGGTCGGCCGGGCAGACCGGGGCGGGGCCGGACATCTCGTCGGCCCCGCCCCGTTGTTCCGCCCGCGCGGCAGCGAACCGTGCGATCAGGCCTGCGGCGCCGGGTACGTCGGGTACTCCACCCCGGAGTGGGCCTGACCTGCGTCGAGTGAGCCAAAGGCTGCTGCGACCTGGAGTTTAAGCGTTTCTGGGTGTTTCTCGATGTTCCGCGATCTTTCGCGCCTAAACCCCCTGAGAACCCCCCGCGGTAGCGGGGACCCCCTAAGAACTCCCTCAGATCACCCTCCCAGATAGGGCTGTGAGCTGCGAAAATAGTAATCCCCTTACGTCATATGGCACACAGGTAACGCCCTCCCGTCGCAGCCGGGGTACGCTGCCGCCTGGCCTTCCCACAGGTGCGGCACGGCCCGCTCCGTCGGCAGAATCGGGTCCGAGCAGGCCCCACACACCGGCTGGGGCTGACCGGCGTCGGTGGTGGTTTCCTCGTGCGCGGTCCGGCGGCCGTGGGAGACCCAGTACCTGCTGCCCCGGCAGTACGTGCACCCGGCGATGTAGGCCTGCCAGCCGTACCTGGTGGTGAGCCAGTTGTACCGGACCCAGTAGCGGTCGGAACAGCCCCGCGGGGTCACGTCGAGCGCTTGCAGGTCAGTGGCGGCCGGGCCTGGGCTCCCGCCGCACCAGGCGCTCGCCGAGCCCTCCGCCCCGCTCCTCCGTAAGCCGGGCGGGGGCATCAGTATCAAGACCAGCCGCCGCGAACACCAGGCGCGGGCAACCATGTGGCACTCGCGAGGCGTATCGGAGAGGGCGCTGAAGCCGCTGCCGCCCACGCTCGCCTGAAGCGGCTGGTTGAGCAGCGGCTGCCTCGGACAGAGGAGGAGGATCGGGATGCGCGGCAGCGCCTGGCTCCGCCGTACGATCGACACTGTTGGCGAATCCTGGGGCTGAACGTGACGTCCGCCCTCGCGACCCCGTTGTGGTCGTGAGGGGTCGACGTTGCGTTTGGGGAGGGTGTCGGTGTCGTTGCACGCCAGGATGGTCGACGGGGTTCCTGAGGAGACGGCCCGGGTAGCGCGGGCTGCGTACCCGAAGGGCAGCCTGGCGATGCGAATCCGTGACGAGCTGGGCGAATTGTTTTCGGACGCGGACTTCGTCGACCTGTATCCGAGCAGGGGGAAGCCGGCGTGGTCGCCGGGCCGTCTGGCGTTGGTGTCAGTCATGCAGTTCGCCGAGGGTCTGTCCGACCGGCAGGCCGCGGACGCGGTCCGCGGGCGGCTGGACTGGAAGTATTTGTTGGGGGCTGGAGCTGGCCGATCCGGGCTTTGATCACTCGGTGCTCACCGAGTTCAGGGACCGGCTGATCTCGGGAGACTCCGGGATCAAGCTCTTGGACCAGGTCTTACAGGCCGCCGCGAAGCACGGCTTGCTCAAGGCCGGCGGCCGGGCCCGCACGGATTCCACGATCGTGCTGGCTGCCGCGCGGCAGATCAACGGCTTGGTGCGGCTCGGTGAGACCCTGCGGGCCGCGTTGAACAGCGTGGCCGCCCACAAGCCGGAGTGGCTGGCCAGATGGGTACCGTCCGACTGGTTCGACCGGTACGCGATCCGGTTCGAAGACACCCGTCTGCCCAAGGGCAAAGCCAAGCAGGCGGCGAAGCCTTCTCCCAAGCCGACTTCACCATCGACTGGGACAACCGGCGGGTGACCTGCCCCAACGGCAAGACCAGCACCAGTTGGCGGGAAGAGCGCTCCCAGTACGGGGCGGCCGTGGTCCGGGCACGGTTTTCGATGACTGCCTGCCGTCCCTGCAAGGATCGTGAGCAATACACTCGCGCCGGCACGAAGTCCGACATCAGCCGCCGGCTCACCCTCCGCCCCCAGACGGAGCAGGAGGTGATCCAGCAGGCCGGTGTCGAAGGCACCATCTCCCAGGGCGTCCGGGCTTTCGGCCTGCGACGATGTCGGTATTCCGGCCTTGCAAAGGCCCGGTTACAGCACCAGCTCACCGCCACTGCGATGAACTTCCACCGCCTCAACGCCTGGTGGACCGACATCCCACGAGCCCTCACTCGCACATCGCACCTGGCAGCCCTCCGGCTTGCCGAGTAGAACTCGACAGGCCGGAATCGAGACCAGCGGGCCGGATTCGCCAACAGTGTCTACGATCTGCCGGACGCGGACGCATTGCTGAGTGTTCAGGCGCCTGCAAAGCGGAGGTGGCGTCAGGGGTAGGCCGCTCGTCGCTCCGCGCTCACAACGGTAGGGGCCGGCAACTTGGTGCGGCCCTTCGGAATCTTCCGGTGCTAGGCCTTCGCACGGCGGCCGCGGAGCGGCTCGGCCGGCCGGTGCTCGACCGTTGTGCCGCGGTGGGAGGGCTTGTCTTCAGCCATCCGCTTGGCCTCCCACGCCTCGACCTCGGAGAGCGGGAAGAGCACTTGGATTCCGCTCTTGAAGCCCTTCGGGGCGCGGCCTCGATGGCGGCGGATTCGGATGCCATTCGGGGTGGTCTTCCAGCGCTTGGCCAGATCGGCGACGGTGAGGTGGGGGGAGGTCTCGGCCGGGGGGCTGGTCATGGGATGCCTCGGTTTCGGTGTCGGTGGATCTTGGCGATCATGGCCCAGGTGTGGCGCCGGTTGTGGAGCTCTTCAGTGATGAGCCGAAGCACGATGGGGTTGAGGTTGGCCTGGTTCCTCTCGATGCGTAGTGATCCTGGACAACGCGAATGGCGATGATGGCGAGTCGGTTCCCGGTGCATGCCAAGTTGTCACGAATAGCGTCTTCTCGGCTCACCTATCAAAGCTTATCCAAGAAGCCTATCGAATTGTGCGTCAACTAGTCAATCAAGTCTATTGTTGTCCAATGTGAGTCACTACTTGCCTGTTGGTCTGCCGCCACTCAGGCGCGGGTCGATAGCGGCTGGACTGTCGTAATTCATCGTGTACGACATACTTGTGATGCCCCTGTCTCACTTGATCATCAAGCGCGTCGAGGCACCGCTCCGCGCTGACAGCCCCGCGCCCGCCAGAGCCACGCACCGGATGGTGTGCGGGACGAGTGGGTCGCAGGGAAGATCGGACGACGTAGGAGCAGCACACGGGAACAGGTAGCGGACGTTGGCGCGAATCGACGCGGCAGCCGCGAGGCTTCAGTCCGCGTGAGCTGACGCCAGCCGCATCCTCAACGACGTGCTCATCAACCAGGCAGCCGAGGAATCCCTCGCACTAGGTGAACTCGCCGAGATCGCCAACGTCGACGACGCCGGCACTGATGAACTCCTCGACCAAGTCGTCACCCTCGCTCACAGCTATCTCTCCAGGCCCTTGCGCGAGGTGCACTTCGACCTGCTGCGTGTCCGTGACCGTGCCGGAGCTCTCCTGCGCGGCCGGCAACCCCCGTCCCGCACCCGGGACCTTTATCTGGTCGCGGGCAGCGTCTGCGTCATGCTGGCCAACGTCGGAAGGGACTATGGCCGCAGCACCGCCGCCCAGGCGCAGGCCCGCGCCGCCTGGGCCTGCGCCAAAGCGGCTGGGGATCCGGATCTGCTCGCCGTGATCAAAGGAATCCAGTCCAGCATCGCCTACTGGGACGGCCGCCCCGCGGAAGCGGCCCGGCTCGCCGCGGCGGGACTGCGCCATCCAGCCAAGGGGACCGCCGGCGTCTATCTCGCCAGCCTCGAAGCCCGCGCCAGGGGACAGCTCGGTGACCGGTCCGGAGCGCAGGCCGCCCTCGAGCATGCCTCTCGGCTGCGTGAGCGGTGCGGCACGGACCCGATCGGCGGGGTCTTCGGATTCCCCCAGGCGAAACAGCACTTGTACGCCGCGAGCGCCCAGGTCTGGCTGTGCGAGCCCGATGCCGCCGAGCAGGAAGCCACCGCCTCACTACTGTGCTACCAAGACCCCGCCACAACCCACTCCTACGGCGACGAAGCAGGCGCCCGCCTCGACCTGGTCGTGGCTCGCCTTCAAGGCGGACTCCTCGACGGAGCCGTGGACGCACTGCGCCCCGTGCTCGACCTGCCACCCCACCTGCGCGTCGCAAGCGTCGACGTCCGCTGCGGCCGGGTCCTTCATCTGCTGCGCGGGCGGTTCAGCGACACCTCGGTCGGCCGGGCAGCCATCGACGAGGTGACCGCTTACCGAGAGAGCATCTTGCTGCCCCGCGCGACCGGACGGTGAAATGGGCAGGTGGCTCCCTTGGTAACGTCCCGCGGCCCCTTCGCCCAACACCGGCTCCATCGCACCGTCCAACTCGCGTGCCGACACGCCGGACTGCCGCAGACAGAAGAACCCGAGTTGATCCATGTCACGATGAACGCGCTCTTCAAGATCCCCAGCGTTCCGGTCATCGTCCGTATCGCCCCGTCTGCCGCACTCCTGACGGAGACCGAACGTCTCGTTCAGATCGCGCGCTGGCTCGACGCCGTCGACTTCCCCGCCGTCCGTCTGCTGCCCGAGATCCCTAAGCCGCTACTCATCGACGAAACCAACCACATCGTTACCTTCTGGCTCTACCTGCCACAAGATGGCCGCCCGACCCCGCGTGCGTACGAACTCGCTCGCCCACTACGCCAGTTGCATGCTCTACCCACACCGGATTTCGACCTTCCCCGATGGGAGCCCATCCGGGAGATGCGCGAACGCCTGGCCGATTCGTCAATCCTCCCTCCCGGGGACCAGGCATGGCTCGACGACAGCATCCACGAACTCGACGAGCAACTCGGTGATCTCACCTACCCACTCCCGCACCGGGGTGGGGTCATCCACGGTGACGCCTACATCGGAAACCTGCTCCGCGGCCCCCATGGCGAACCAGTGTTGTGCGACCTGGACTCCTTGTGCCGCGGCCCCGCCGAATGGGATCTCGTCCCGGAATTGGTGGCCTGCATCCGGTACCGACGCCCCATAGCCGACTACGACCTCCTGTGCCAGCTCTACGGCGCCGACATACGTACCTGGTCTGGCTGGACCGTTCTCCGCCGACTACGGGAACTCAAGGTCCTCACTGCTGTCCTGCCGATCCTCGACAGCAGCCCCGGTCTCGCAGAACAGGTCCGCCTCCGGCTGCACGGTCTCCGTGAAGGCGCCGAGGCCCCGTGGACTCCCTTCCGCATGACCCACTGAGCAGCCAAGGTGCGGTTCGGCGTGTCTGAGGCCGTGATGGCCCTCAGCATCGCGATAAGAGAGCGAATCGGCACCGCACTGAGTCCCCGAGAAGGAGACTGGGCGACCTAGCCATTGAGGTCAAGAATGACCTGCTGATCGCGGGTCAGTAACGGGCGAGATCTCCAGAGCCTCCTGCCAGTGGTCCTGGCCTACACCGCTCACCCTCCTGCGCGGCCTTTCTCAGGCTCTGACTCTCGCGGATCTGGGTATGGACCGTTCACCGGACCATCAGCGATGGTCCGAGATCCGCCCGTTGCTGGGCGAAGGTCCCCGTCCTACTCGTTCTCGGGAGGAATCAATGCGGGGTGGACGCTTCGCTGCCACCTGCCTCGCTGGGCAGGGTCTTACGGTCGGTTCTACGGGCCCGGCGACGAAAACCGCAGCAACTGGGAGCCCCAGGGTGGCATACTGCCGCGGCCCTCACCATCCCGCGTCGCCTGCGGCGACGCCCGACGAATCAGACGGCGATCCCACCCACGAAGCGACGCACCGTCCTGACGCTGATCGGCGGCACGGCTCTGGGCTCCTTAGCTCCGCTCATGACCCGGGAGACGCCAGCGCATACACTCACCACGCCACCCGCACCGAACTCGACCCCGCCGACCTCACAGAACTCGAAGCAGCTATCGACCACTTAGGCATCACATACTCCTCCACACCCCCGCGCGAACTGTGGCCGACGGCCGCGCGTCAGCAACTGGAGGGCGAACAGCGAGGCCGCCCCCAGAACCGGCAGCTCTCCTCGCCCTCCGCGTCAAGACGGTTGCGCGCGAGCACCGGCAATGCGGTGTCCAGAAGCATCCACCAGTACGGCGCCCGGACAGAGCGGACCCCATCACGGCGCGCCCACACCACCGTCGCCTCTCGCTCTCCAAGTACGGCACCCTCGGGCACGGCCACCTTCTCAGGCGACCCCATCGACGCCATGGGTCTGAAGAACACCATCCGGCCCGAGCGCGGGGGATCAGCGGGTTCGAACACCGCCGCGTAATCGATCAGGCGGTATCGACCCACAGCAGACAAGCTCTCTCAACCACAACGCCCTTGTACGCAAGGGCATACGACAAGCCGGAGTTTGCCGTGCCGCCCGACCTCGTAGCGTGAAACGCCGAGGAGCGGACCCGATCGAGTGACAAGAACACCGCGTGACCCACTCCCCGTGCTTGATCGCGGTGATGCAGAGCCGCAGCGGTTTCCGGGTCGAGAGCTGCGCATTCCGCTCCTCGGTGGATGACGGCCCCAGGTGTTCAGCGGCGAGCGTTGCCAGGCCCGCCGACCGGGCGTGGAACTGGAACCCCGCACCAGCAATCCCTAGTCCGGGGAAGAACCGCGCACGGCCCATCCGGCGCTGGCAGGCTGTACCCGGCACCTGTGCACGGAGAGGTGAACGATGCCCGACAATGACCGCCGCCAAGAACACCTCAGCGTCTTGGACGCGGCCCTGAAGCCCTACTCCAGCGTCTCAGTGCTCGCCCTGTTGCGGGCGGCGCTCGACTCCCCGGGATGCGCTCGCTTCCACGACCACCTCCTGCTCGCCTGGACCTGCGCTCTGGCCGCCCCCGACCGGGACGGGCGCGCTGCGGCCGCCGACGACCTGCCAGCCGTCCTTCACGCTGCCCTGCAAGCCGCCCCGGGCCGCGGCATCACAACCGACCGCACGCAGAACAACCCAGCTCAGGGCGTGCACTTCACGATTGGTGAACGTGGCCGGTTCTTTGTCCACCCCGGTGAACTCGACCACCCGCTCCTCGCCCTGCGCAGCCTCCACGATGTCGCCGATGCCGTCGACGACCACCTCATCCCCACGTGTGGGTTCGGCATCGGCGACATCCTCGAACTCGCGCTGCGCCACACCGACCACACCGTCGCGAACCTCTCCCCGGCCTGGCCACCGATCTCCGAAGCCGAACCAGTGCCCAGGCAGATCACGTGCGAGGTGACCGACGCGGAGATCACGGCCGCGGCCGTACTCGGCACCGCCTACCTCACCGCAACCGGGTCCGGCGGGCCGGATCGGACAGCGGCCGCGCTCGCCTACCTCACCCGCGATCTGAACGACCTGCCCCTCACCTACGACCCTGGCCTGCCTCTGCTCGGCCCCACCCTCCTCATCGGCGGCAGCCACCTCACCGTGCCGGTGCCAGCCTCCACCGCCCTGGAAGCGGCCACCGCCGCGGCCGGTGACCTGCTGTACCACCACCCGGCGCCGCCCCAGGCCGAGCACCGGCTTCGCCGCCGCACGATCGCCCGCGTCGCGCGCCTTCTCGGCCTGGACCACATGCCCGACAACCCGGGGGAGGTGTGCCGGATCAGCTCACCGTCGCACCGCCTGGAGATCGCGATCACCGCCACCCTCGCCGACGACCTTGCCGCCCTGATCGAGAAGGCACGCGCCGAGCTGTCCACCAGCCCCGCCGGCACAGGGCGGCTCGTCATCTACGCGGGTCCCAGGTTCCTGGGCCGGGAGGTGATCACCGACACCCTCTACCTCCACGTAGAGGAACTCACCGAGATCTTCATCGCCACCGGCGGCGACCTGACGATGTTTGCGCTGTGGGCACTGGAACTCACCCAGCATCCGGGCATCGACGCCATCGCCTACTACGACGTCCTCGACGCCTGGAAGGCCTGGTGCGCCCAGGCCACCCTCCTACCGCCCGGGCCGCCGGAAGAAGGCGTCGCAGTCGTCGAACCGTACGGACGGGACGTCTCCTGGGACCGGGCCGCCGTGTGGGCTCCCGTCGACGATATTCTGGCCGCGGCCGGCCTGCCGCCCGCCATCGACTGGACCGCATGTCGACTCACCGAGGCATCCGAGGGCAACGGCCAGTGGGCCGACCTTGCCCAGACCGTCGACGGACAACAGACCCTGGCCTGCGTCAGCAGCCATCCCCCGCTCGTCGTCCTCGCCACCGTCAACCCCGACGAGCGGGCGCTGCTGGACGCTGCCGCCTTCGCCGGTCTCGCCGACGGCATTCGGGGCACCCTCGCCGCGCACCCCGGCCTCGCACAGCACTTCACCCCTGCCCTGCCGCCGCCCGGTCCTGCTGCACCTGACCGAAACCGTCGAGCCTCACCAGGCACCCAACCAGACGAAGACCGAGCCGCCAAACGGCGTCCTTCCGCTGCTCATCGCCGCGGACAAGGAAACTGCGCGCATCGGCATCATCCTCGACCCGCCGCTCTTGGACCGCTTCACCGACGACGGCCACCACATCCTCGGCCTCGCCCTGCACCACGCCATCGGCCGTCTTCACTCCACCCACGACGCCGAGCACCGGCCTGACGCTGCCGAGTTCAGCGCCGCGTGGGACGCCGCCGTCCCGGTCCTCACCTGGTACGGCACCGACCCCTACGCGCCACAACCCGCACCATCCCACCACCTACCGAACATCACCCGCCACATCCGAGCCCGCGCCATGCGTATGGCCGCCGACGCCGTACGCGCCGCTGGCGTCCCGGCCGGCACCTTCACCGGACCCGAGGCCCTGCGCCGCGAAGGCCCCGCCGAACAACTCCTCCACGCCCTGGAGAACGAGCTCGCCGACCAGCTCCGCTCCCACCACCCCGACCTCGTACCCGCACTGGCATGCCACCTCAACGCCGCCCTTGCCACCCGGGCCCACGGTCGCCGCGAAGCCGTCACCGGCATTGCCCGTACCCAAGGCGAGTCCTGGCAGGAAGAGGCCCGACGCCGCCAAGCCGACGGCGCCGTCAGCACCACCGCCCTGCAACTGCTGCTCCAACAGGCCCTGATCATCCCGCCCGCCGGCGACAAACCCGCCGACCTCATTGCCATCGCCGACCTCTCCGCCCTGGCCGAACTTCTCCTGTGTACCGCCCTGGTCGTCCTCCCTGCCAGCAAGCGGCTTCACTCAGCGACACTCACCATCCACCCCAGCGGCCTGTTCACCCTCGATGACACCACCGAGACCGCCGATGCCTGCGCCGAGGGACACCTCGGCTTCGACACTGCGGCCTACCGCCACGCCCAGGAACAGCAGTGGCTCACCCGAGCTCGCACGGCCGAGCCGCAACGCCTCACCCCCGAGGACCTGTTCACCACCCGCAGCGGCACCCGCACGCCCATCGCCTTCACACGGTTAAACCCGCCGGTCGGCAGCACCCTCGCCCGCGCCGACGCCGAACTCACCGCCCAGTGGGGCTGCGGCCTCGACGCGCTCGCCGCGGTCCTCGCCACCGCTGCCGACTGGCCCACCCGCCCCGACGGCACCGCCCTCACCAGCCGAGAGGAGCTTGCCCGCGAGACAGCCGCATGGTCCCAGCTACCTGAAGCCCAGACCCGAGCCGCCATCGAGCAGCTCGTCCTCCACCCGGGCAACGCCGCAGGAGGCCACGCCCACGCCTACACCGAGGTCGAACGCCGCATCCGGCCCCTCACACACCCGCTGATCGCCCACAACGACGGCGGCATCCTCATCGCGCCCTGGCTCGTCCACACCTCCCAACAGCTCTACACCACCTATCTCGCCGACGGACGCCTGCCCCGCCCCGACACCCCGCCCGAGGCGAAGGCTCTGCTCGACCGCCACCGCCAGCAGTACAACAACCAGCTCGAGACCGACCTCGCCCAGGCCGCCGTCCACGCCGGCCTGTCGTACCGCTCCCGCCTCGAGCGAGGCCCGGCGGCCGCCGCCGGCATCCCGGGCCTGACCGGCGAGGTCGACCTCCTCGTCGCCGACCCTGCCCGGAAGCGGCTGTGGGTGATCGAGGCAAAGAACCCCCACGGCGCCATCGGCATCCACAACGTCGCCCAGAACCTGGGCCGGTTCACCAGCTACCGCACCAAGCTCCTGGCCAAGGCCCGCATCATTGACGAGCACGCCACGGCAGCCGCGCACGCCTGCGGGGTCGAGGCAGCACAGGGCTGGAGAGTCATCCCCCTGTTTGTCACCCGGAGCATCGACCCGGCCGCCTTCACCACAAACCCGGGCGTCGCCTTCACCACGATCGACCACCTCGCAACCCTCCTGACCACCCACAACGAGCCGGAGCACGGGTGGAACCACTAGGGCGTCCGGGTCTGGGGTGTCACATGGACGGTTCCGGGCGCCGTACGAGGGAGTGAAGGGCAGCTCATGCCCACGGACTGCGGTGCAGACAGCCGAGGGCTATCCACGGAGTGCAGGGGTGTAGCGAAGACGGTGACCAACTACGCGGTGAATTCCAGAAAGCTTCTGACTTTAGGGACGCCCTGATGTACCCGCAGCTTCGTTCGGAGATCGGCCAAGGCGGTGCTGCCACGGGCGGAGTTCACGCCGCCCATGTGCTCGACGGCGAGGTGGGCCACGGCTACGGCCTGTTCGATGGCGTCGAGCTCGAGGTGTGCTTCGGCGGCGCGTGCCTCGTAGATCGCGGCCCCACGGGGGAAGGAGCTGCCGTCGTAACTCTCTTGGATCTCAGCCAAGCCAGCGGTGGCAGCCTGCTGGAAGTGATCCAGCGCGCGGGCGGGATGACCGAGGTTGAGCGCGGAGCTGCCCAGAAGTTGATGGATCTCTCCCAGGTTGACCCAGTACAACGACGGCAGATCCTCGGTGAGCGGGATGGCGTTGCTGTAGGCATCGAGGGCTGCGTTCGCTTCCCGGTCGGAAGCACGCAGGTCACCCGCCCGCGCGTGGGCTCGACAAGCCCGCGCGTGAAGCATCGCGAGCATCCGGGCGGATCCGGTTGCGCGACCGTGAACCTTCGCGGCTTCTACCAACGAAGCTGCTTCCTGAGGTGCACCGGTTGAATACAACTTGATGGCCCAGAAGGAGAGGGTCGTGGCAAGGACCTCCGGATCCCGGGAAGAGAGTGCGTCCTCGGCGGCGTCCGCGAAGTGTGCTTCCGCCCGATTCGGGTGCCCGCTGTCGTAAGCGGTCCAGCCGGCTGCCCGTTGCGCGTCGGCTGCGGCGGCGAGCAGACGCCGACCAGTTGCCTCGCTGTAGGACGCGGTGCGCAGCGCTCCCGCGATCATGTCGAACTCGTTGACGGCGGCGTTATAGACGTGGCCCGAACCGACCTTGTCGTCGAGGTGTCGTAGGGCGATCAGGCGCTGTTCGTGAAGGGCGGCCAGGCCATCGCCGATTCTGCGGCCGGTGCTGGCCGTGGCCGGGGCGCCGGATGCAAGGGTGAGGGTCATGCCACCGGCGGCGGCTGTGATCATGAACCGACGACGTTCCACGGTTTCACCGGCCTTTCGTGGGGCCTTCAGCGCGGTCGGGGTCGCGCGGTGCGGTGCGAGTAGAGCATCGGGAACTGCGCGATGCAGCCAGGCTGGCCAGCCGAGCTCCACAACGTCGCGTCGAGGAATGTCCAGGAGATCGGCAAGCGCGAGTTGGGTGTTTCTATCCGGCCGAGTACCGGTCTTCCAGCGGTGGAGCTTCTGCTTGTTGGTCGCCAGGCTGCCGAACCCCAGGCGCTTGTGGCGTGCCGCGATCCGTTTCAGGAACGCTTCGGCCTTTCCCCCGTGATGTGCAACGAGGTAGTCGAGAAGACCCCCGACCTCGCTCAACGGTGCTCCCCTCCGCTGCAGGACCGGCCGTCCAAGTGTCCCCGGGCGAAGCCCTTCACGGGAGACCCCCGGGACAGGTGGATGACCGCTGGATGACCGCGAGACCACTCGAGATGACGACAGCACTCTTCCTGCCTCTGCCTGCTGGCGGTCTCCTTGAGAGCGGCCAACTGGGGCGTCCGCAGGAACCAGACGGTGCGGGCTTCGGCCGCCTGAAAAGCCGATTTGTCGTGAGCTCGGGAAGTGCACGTCGATGCGGGGGGGAAGAATGGCGTCTCCACGGACCGAACGAACCGATCTCGAACGACCGCGTTCGCGCCGGGCTCTTACGGCCTTGGGTCGGGAGCCTCATCGGGTGACAGTGTCATCCGTCACTCGGCTGCCCGCCGGTTGGGCGGACGCAGCGGACGGCTTCGAGGCCGGCCTGCTCGCGCGGACAGCGTTCGCGGTCGTCTTGGCGATCAGTTCCGGCGGCGGGGAGATACGGGTGGTGAGCGGCACCACCAAGACCGGGGAGCCATCGCAGGTTGAGGCTCTGCAACTGCATCCGCAAGCCTTGATCCGCCGCCTATCCGCACGGTGGACCGACAGCTCACCGGTGCCGGCCGAGGCTGGCGGGCTGCCGACCCTTCAGCGGCTGATTGACTCCAGTGCCCTGCCGGCGTTCCACTTTGCGGCAGCCGGGCAAACCCCACCACCGGCACTGTCCCCGTTCGCCTGCTCGGTTCGCGTCGTTCCGGAGGGCTGGGAGTGGACCCTCAGCGCTCTGCCCGGCATGGCTGACGAAGACACGCTGCGGGCGCTCTCCGACCAGGTTGGAGCCGTGCTGCATGCCCTGACTGCCGTACCGGACCTGACCGTGGAGCAGGCCGCGGACCGGATCCGGCTGCCGGCCTTCGAGATCCAGATCCTGGGTGGTACAGGCCTTGCGGAAGTGACCGCCGCGCTGTGCGGCTGGGGGCATGCGGTCGGACTGCCCGTGACGGTGCACCGCGTCAAAGCCGAGGAGACCCGGGCACCGGGGCTGACTGAAGGCGGGCCTCGGCCGACGGAGTGGGGAGCGAATCTCGTCGTCCTCAAGCAAGGGCTCGGCAGCCTCCCGCAGCCGAGGCCCGAGGCCGGCCCGGAAGGTGGGGACGCGCTGGAGACTGGACTGAGGGCGCTGCCGGACGGCCGCCCTATCGCGGAGGTGAACGCGAACGAAACGCGTGAGCTCTATGGCGAGATCGTTGTCCGCAACCAGTACCTGCGGCACGGCTTGCAGCTCTGCGACGGCGACCTCGTCGTCGATGTCGGGGCCAACATCGGGATGTTCGCGCTGTTTGTTGCTTCGCAGGCGAGCAAGGTCACGGTCCACGCCTTCGAACCGGTCCCCGTCGTTGCCCGTGCCCTGAAGGCGAACATGAGCCTGTACGGGGTCAGCGGCACGGTGACCTGCGCTGCCGTCGGAGCGAGTGCCGACGTCCGGGCGCTCACCTTCTACCCGCAGTCGTCGCTGCAGTCCGGCTTCTACGCCGACGCCGAGGGCGACCAGCACATCGTGGGGGAGTACGCCCGCCACCAGGCCGAGGCACTTCCCGGACTCCCGGCCGGGCTACGGGCGGCCGCCGCCGAGGCCCTCGCGCCGACAGCCCGCGCGCGTACGGCTGACCGGCAGGAGCTCCAAGTTCCGGTGATTCGCCTGTCGGACTGGATCCGCGACACCGCCGTGAGCCGTATCCACCTGCTGAAGGTCGACGCCGAGCGTGCCGAGGAAGAAGTCCTCGCCGGCATCGACGACGAACACTGGCCCCTCATCGGCCAGGTCGTCGCCGAAGTCCACGACCGGGACGGACGGGTGAACAGGCTCCGAGCCCTCCTCCAGCGCCAAGGCTTCGAGACGGTCGTTGAACAGGACGCGCTGTTCGCCGGGTCGGAGATCTACATGCTGTACGGTCTGCGGCCCGGGGCCTCGCGCCCCGAGGCCCCGTGGATGAAGCGCCAGATCGCGGCCGCCGAACGCTGGGCCCAAACATCAGGCCTGCCGCTGTACGTGACCTCTCCCCCCGGTGCGATGCTCGCCGAGACCCGGATCGCCCGTCAGGCCGTCGAAGCCCGCGGCCTCAGCTGGGTCGAGCCGCCGCCCCTCGCGTCGGCCGACCTCGCTACAGAGAAACCGAGCGTGGTGCTGGCGTGGGCAGAGGCGGTGCTGCGACGGATGACTGCCGCGCAGCGGCCGGTGGCCAAGGCTGTGGTCGTAGACGGTGACAACACGCTGTGGGGCGGGGTGTGTGGCGAGATCGGGCCCGAGAACGTGGACGCCGACGGCCCCTACCGGCAGATGCAGGAGATGCTACGGGAGCAGCTCGCGGCCGGGCGGGTGCTGTGCCTGTGCTCGCGCAACAACCTTGCCGACCTGGAGGCGGTTTTCGCCGCTCACCCGGGCATGCCGCTGGGTCTGGGGGACTTCGTGGCGGTGCGAGCGGGCTGGGGCCCAAAGTCCGTCGCCGTCGGCGAGATCGCTGAGGAACTGGGCTTCGCGGTGGAGTCGCTGGTCTTCGTCGACGACAGTGCGGCTGAGCGCGCCGAGGTGGCCATCGCGCACCCGGGGATCACGGTCGTCGACCTGCCGGCGGACCCGCGGGAGTTCCCCGCCGCCCTGCGCGGGACGTGGCAGCTGGGTTTGGAAGGCACCGGGACCGCGGAGGACCACGCGCGGACGGCCTTGATCGCGGGGGAGGCCCGGCGCCGGACAGCCGCAGCGCAAGCGGCGACAACGGCCGAGTACCTGGAGCAGCTGGACCTTCGTGTGGAGGTGTCCCTCGCCGTGGAGGATGAGGTGGAGCGGATCGCGCAGCTCGCGGCCCGCACTACCCAGTTCAACTTGGCGCTGCGCGGCCATACGCCCGGAACGATCCGCCAGGTACTCGCCGGCACCGGGGTGACGCTGTCGGTCCGGGTGCGCGACCGCTTCGGCGACTACGGGCTCGTCGCCTTCGTCTCGGCCGAGGCCGACGGCCGGGTGCTGCGAGTCCGGGACTTCTTCGTCAGCTGCCGCGCTCTGGGACGCAACGTCGAGTGGTGCGTCCTACGGGAGCTGGCCGAGCATGCCACCGCCCTCGGTCTGGACAGCATCGCGCTCACCGGCACGCCCGGGTCGCGCAACCGGCCAGCGCTGGAGTTCGCCGACGCGGCCCGTACCCGGTTCGGCCTCACCGGTGCTCCCGATCTGGTAAATGCTTCGGCCGCCGTAGCACTGGACTGGCGGCTCCTCACCGCGGCACAGGTCGCCGCGGCCCCGATCGCCGGTGAGTGCCCGCCCACCGGGGTTCCGTCGCGGGTGCGCTGGCCCGTCTCGCAGCAGGCCGCCGCGCGGGCCGCTGATGCCTACCAGCGCCCCGGCGAGACGACGTCCACCACCCCCTACGTCGTGCCGCAGACCGAGACGGAGCGCCGGATCGCTGCGGTGTGGGAGGAGACGCTCAAGGTCGCGCCGATCGGCGCCCACGACGACCTGTTCATGTTGGGCTGCGACTCGCTGACCGCCGCGGTGATCTGCGCGCGCCTTCGCCGACACGGGGTTGAGCTGGCGGTCCACGAGCTTCTGGCGCATCCGACCGTCCGCGGGGCGGCCCGGCAGGCGGGCGCGGGGCGACAGCCGGCCATCGAGCTGTCGCAGGACGCGGAGGCCGCGCCGGCGTCGCTCGGGCAGCAGCGAGTCTGGGCAGCGGAGGCGCTTGGCGGGTGCGGAAACGCCCAGGTCATCCCCCTGACGTACCGGGTCACTGGCCCGCTCGATCTCGGCCGGCTGCGCTCGGCGCTGGAGGTGGTCGTCGCCCGGCACCCGGCCCTGCGCACTGTGCTGGTCGACGACGGAGGGGCACTGGTGCAGCGCCGCCTGACCGCCGGCGAGGGGGTCGACATTGAGGTCCACGAGGTGTCGAGCCTGCCGGAGACCGAGCGTCCCGGCCAGGCGGACCTGCTGGCCCGCCGGTTCTTCTCGGCGAGGTTCGACATCGGCCGGGACGTGATGCTGCGCGCGGCCGTGCTGCGGCTGGGCCCGGACGACCATGAGCTGCTGCTCATGCTGCACCACAGCGCGGGCGACGGCTGGTCCGTCGACATTCTCCAGCGCGACCTGGGCGCCCTGTACGCGGACCCCAAGGCCCTGGCCGGCGTTCCGGTCGGTGCGACGTTCGCCCAGTACAGTGCCGCGGCCGTTCGGCGGCGCGAGAGCGCCGCGTTCGACCAGGGCGCGGCCGCCGTCCGCGCCGCGCTCGACCGGGCGTCCGCCCGCCCCTGGAGCACGCCCTCCGGTCTGCCCGCCGAGCCCCGCCACCTTCGCTTCGCACTGGACTCCGACCTTCTGGCTTCGGTGCGGGCGGCGGCGCGAAGCCGGTCCGTCACTCCGGTCGCGGTCCACCTCGCTGCCTGGCAGCTCCTGCTCGCGGTCGCGGTCAGCACGGATGCGGTGGTGACAGGCTGCCCGGTCGCGGGCCGTAACGAGGAGGTGTTCGCCGACACAATCGGCTTCTTCGCCAACCTCGTGCCCGTCCCTGTCCACTTTGACTGGTCCGCCACCGCAGGCGGGTACCTCGATACGGCAGTTGCCGCCGTGGCTGAGGCGCTGAGCCACGCCGAGGTGCCCTACGGGCTGGTCGCCGACGGCGCCGGGGCGGTCTTCGACACGCTCTTCACCCTGCAGCCACCCGCCACGCACCCGCTGCGCTTCGACGGCTGCACCATCACGGGCAGCGAACCGGCCCTGTGGCCGGTGCCGTACCCGCTGATGCTCGACGTCCAGGAGCACGCCGACGGCGCCAGCGCGCTGCTGCGGTTCGACGCCCGCGCCCGTCACCCCGTGGATCCGCCGTGGCTGGCCGAGGCGTACCCGCTCGTCCTAGCCGCGCTCTGCACCCTGCCCGAACTGCCCCTGCAGAGGCTGCGGGACCTTCTGCGGCCCGGTACCGCCACCGTGTACGACCTGGTCCGTGACCGATTGGCCAACCTGCGAGAGGACGGCGAATCCCGGTGACCACCACGAGTCCCCGACCCGCCACCACCGTGTGGCAGATCGACGCCACCGATGGTGCGACCGTCGCACCGGCCGCACCGCAGCACCTCCACCTGGCCTCCCACCCCGAGGCCGCCTTCACCGCCCCGACCCTCGAACTGCGGCTGACCGGACTGCTGGACGCGGACCGGCTCCGCGCGGCCGCCGAGCACACCGTGCGCGAGCACCCCGCGCTGCGCCGCCGCCTCGGCACCATCGCCACCAGCGGGGAGCAGCCCCTGGTCCGGCTCGTCCGCATCGCCGACGGCAGCCACACCCTATGCCTGAGCCCGGCGCTCGGCTCGGTGGACACCACCGGCCTGCTGCGGGCCGCCGCGGCCCTCGCCGCCGGCTACCGGACCAAGGCCGCCGCCGGGGCGGGCGGCCCGGACCCGCAGACGGTCGACGCCTTCCTCACCGGCCTGCTCACCGACCCGGGAGCCGCCGCCGGCCGCGAGCACTGGCAGACCCGCCGGCTGGACACGGCGGCGGAGAACCTGGCCCGCGCTCTGGTAATGCGCACCGCCACGCCCGGCCCGCGCCTGCACCTTCCCGTGCCGCTGGACGACGCTGCCGGAGACCGGCTCGTCCGCCTCGCCCGGGACCTCGATGTCGGCGTGGACGCCGTCGTGGTGACGGCGTGGCGGCTGCTGCTGAACCGGATCGCGCCCGGCGAGGACGGGGCCCTGGGCCTGTTCACCCCCGGACCGGTGGAGCAGCTGCCGGACACGATCGGTCTGCTGGGCCGCTGCGTCCCCGTGCCGGTACGCCCGCAGACCGCCGACACACTCGCGGATGCCGTCCGCGGTTCCCACCACGAGAACGTGCTCGCCGCCCGATTCGGCGACTTCTTCACCCACCCGCAACCGGGCGGCGAGTTCACCGCCGGATTCCGGCACGTGGATGCGCCCATGCTGGACTTCGGACCGGACCTGGACGTCACCGTCGAAGCGCTGCAGGTTGCGACCGACCGCATCCGCCTCGACCTGCACTCCCTGCACGCCGGCAGCCGGCTCCGCCTCACCGTGGACGCGGATCGCGCCGCCGTCACCGAGGAAAGCGGCCGACGCTTGGCCGACTGGCTGGCTGCCCTGTGCACCGGCCTGCCGGACCACATCGACACCCCGGCCGAGGCCGCGGCCTCGCGGATCCTGGACCCGCTCACCTACGGCAGCCGCGTGCACGGCGCCGACCAGGCCGGGGCTGGTACTGCGGCGCCCGCCACCTTGGTGGAGGCCTTCGACGCCCAGGCGGCGCGCACCCCGGGAGCCTGCGCCGCCCGCGACGACGACCAGGAGGTCACCTACCGCGAACTGCACGCCGCCAGCGCCGCGTTCGCCCGGACGCTGGCCGGGCGGGGCGTGGCCGCCGGGGACCGGGTGGCCGTGTGCATGAGCCGCCGGGTGCCACTGCTGGCTGTGCTGCTGGCCGTCGCCCGCCGCGGCGCCGCGTTCGTGCCGATCGACCCAGCCCTGCCTGCCGGCCGGGTGACCGACCTGCTCGCGGACACCGACCCGCGACTGCTCGTCACGGACCAGCACCGCCCCGACCTCCCGCCGGGCGGCCGCGCGCCCGTCCTGCGCATCGACGCGCTGCCACCCGGCACCCCGGCGGCCGGACGGGAGCTGGTCGCGGCCGGACCGGAGACGGACGTGTACGTGATCTACACCTCCGGCTCGACCGGCCGCCCCAAGGGTGTCCCCATCAGCCACACGGCCCTGATGAACTACCTCCGCTGGGCCTCACGCCACTACGGCACCACGGACGGCAGCGGCACCCTGGCCCATTCCTCGATCAGCGTCGACATGACCATCACCAGCCTGTTCCTGCCGCTGCTGACAGGCCAGGCCGTCACCCTGCTGCCCTCCGACGAGCCCACGGACCTGGCCACAGCCCTCACCCGGACCCGCGACCTGAGCCCGCTGAAGGTCACCCCCGGCGGCCTGCGCCTGCTCACCACCTTCCTGACCGGCGCCCAGATCACCCGGGCCGCCCGGCACCTGGTCGTCGGCGGCGAGCAACTGACCGCCGCCACCCTGGACCTCCTGGACGCACCCGGCCTGCTCGTCACCAACGAGTACGGACCCACCGAGGCCACCGTCGGCTGCTGCGCCCACACCCTGCGCCTGGGCGAGCACCCGGCGGCCGGCCCGGTGCCCATCGGCACGCCGATCCACAACACGACGATCGAGCTGCGCACGCCGGATGGCCGGCTCGCCCTGCCCGGCACCGCCGGGGAACTCGTCGTCACCGGGCCCGGTGTCGCGGCCGGCTACCTGGACCGGTTCGCCGAGACCGCCGCCCGCTTCACCACCGACCCGCACACCGGCACCCGCTCCTACCGGACCGGTGACCTCGCCCTCCTTGGCCCCGGCGGGCAGCTGGTGATGCTCGGCCGCAGCGACGACCAGCTCAAGATCCACGGCTACCGCATCGAACCCGGCGAGATCGAAGCCGTCCTGACCGGCCACCCCGGCATCACAGCGGCCGCCGTCACCACCACCGGCGGCACATCGGTGCTCGCCGCGTTCCTCGTCCCCGCCCCTGGCGTCGACCCGGCCGCCCTTCCCGAGGCTGCAGCTGCGCTCGCGGCCGACCGGCTGCCGTTCTACGCTCGCCCCGACCGGTACGAGGTCCTCGACCGGCTGCCGCTGCGCGGCAACGGCAAGATCGACCGCCGGGAGCTGGCCGAACGCCCCGCGCCCGCCACCGGGGAGGAGGCGCTGGACGCGGCCGACCCGCAGCTCGCCGTGGTCGCCGCGCTGTGGAGCGAGGTCCTCTCCACGCCGCCGAGCAGCCCGGACGCCAACTTCTTCGCCGAGGGTGGCGACTCCATCAAGGCGGTCCTGCTGGCCGGCCGGGCGCAGCGGGCGGGCCTGGAGCTGACCGTGCACGACATCCTTCAGCGCCGGACCCTGCGCCGGATCGCGGCCGTCGCGCGCCCGGCCGGCGTGCGGGACGCGGTGGATCCAGGGCCTGTGCCGCTGACGCCCTACCAGGCCGGGTTCCTCGCGCGCGCCGCCCCCCGACCCGAGCGGTGGACTGTGCGGTGGAGCGCTAACGCTCCCGCCCCGGTCGACACCGGGCGCCTGGAGCGGGCACTCGCCGCGACCGTCGCCGGGCATGAGGCGCTGTGGACGTCGTTCACGCACGCCGACGGCCGGTGGACGGCCCGGTTGGGCGAGCCCGGCCCGGTGCCCGTACACGTCCTCGATTTGGACGGCGTCCCGGCCG
This sequence comes from Streptomyces sp. NPDC086080, assembly GCF_044540255.1. NCBI lineage: Bacteria > Bacillati > Actinomycetota > Actinomycetes > Kitasatosporales > Streptomycetaceae > Streptomyces > Streptomyces sp. NPDC086080. The sequence goes on along the minus strand of NZ_JBITRU010000008.1, from coordinate 154,312 downwards.
CCGAGCGGGAGCAGGCCGTGGCCGGCGTCCTGGAGCGCGTGGAGGACGGGTTCGACCTCGCCGGCCGGCTGGTGGGCCTGTGCCTGATCCGTGCCGCCGGCCAGGCGGAGAGGGTCGTGTGGATCGTCCACCACCTGGTCGCCGACGTCGTCTCCCTGCAGAGCCTGAACCAGGAGCTTTGGCATGCCTACGCGCGCCCGGCCCAGCTGGTACAGCGGCGCGGGGACGGGTACGGGGTGTGGCTGCGGGACGAGGACGGACGGCCCGCGACGCTCTTCCCCACCTGGCCCGGGTCCGGCGGGCCGACCGCGTGCCGTACCGCCGTCTCGCGGCTGGGCGCGGGCGCCCGCCGGGCCCTGGCCGATGCGCAGCAGGACGCACCGCGATGGGTTCTCGCCGTGCTGGGGGCCGGGTTGCTGGGTGCGCTCGCCGAGGTACGCCCGGACCTGCCGCCCGCGCTGTGCGCCGAGCTCCATGGCCGTGACCGTCCCGGGCTCGACCTGGCGACTGCGGTGGGCTGGCTCACCGACTTCCGGCCGCTGCGAGCCGAGCAGCATGTGCTCTGCGACCCGTCGGCGCTGGCCGCCGCCCTGCACTGCCGGATCGAGGAGCCCCGGGATTGGACGGGGGCGCTGCCGCCGGTGGCGCTGAACTACCTGGGCGACCTTCCGGCCGGCTGCGGCCCCGACCTTCCGGACGCCGCCGCGAACCCGCTGTTCGGCCTGGAGGCCGTGGTGTGGACCGGGCCGGAGGCGGTCGAGGTCAGGTGGCGCTTCGACGAGGCGTTCATCCCGGCCGCCACCGTCCAGCGCCTCGCTGACGCCTTCGCCCGCCGCGCGGCCGCCACGTTCACCATCCGCCCGCAGACCGCCACCGGGCCGGCCGGACTCTCGGCCGCCGACCTGAGCCGGATCACCGCCACGTTCGAGGGATGACGATCATGACCGACCGCACGATCGCCGCAGTCCACCCCGCCACCTCCGTGCAGCAGGGCTTCCTTCTCGGCACGCTCGCCTCCCCCGAGGACGCCCTTTTCGTCGAGCAGGCTGTTCTCCCCCTGGCCGGGCCGCTGGAGGTATCCCGTCTGGAGCGCGCCCTGGCGGGGATGATCGCCAGCCACGAGATCCTGCGGACCGGCCTCGCCTGGAACCTGGCCGCCGATCCGCAGCAAGTCGTCCTCACCCGGAGCGAGAGCGCGATCGGCGTCGTGGACAGCCGCCGTCACGCCACCGACCGCCAGCAGGCCGACCTGGAAGAGCTGCTGCGTACCGAGCGGGCCGAGCCGTTCGACCTGACGCGGCCGCCGCTGCTGCGCCTGGCCGTGCAGCACCTCGATGGTGAGCGGCACCACCTGGTGTGGACCCACCACCACGGCGTGCTGGACGGCTGGTCGCACCTCGCGCTCGTCGACGAACTCCTGCAGCGATACGCCGGGGACGTCCCGGCCGCGCGGGCGGGGTTCGGCGCGTACGCGCGCTGGCTCGCCGCCCAAGACCGCGGCTGGCAGCGGGCGTACTGGGCGGAGCGCCTGGCCGGGTACCAGCCGCTGCCCGCGGTCGCCGAGCACTCGCTGCTCCCGGACCAGGAGCGGCACGGGCAGTACCACCTCGACGTGAACGCGGCCACCGCCGGGGCCTTGGCCGGCTTCGCCCGCACGCACGGCACCACGGCGGCGGCCGTGCTGATCTCCTGCTGGGGCCTGGTCGCCGCCCGGCAGCGCGGCCGCGACGACATCGCCATCGGAGTCACCCTCTCGGGGCGCACGGTCGCCTTCCCCGGCGTCACCGACCTGATCGGGCCCGTCGCGACGACCGTGCCGATCCGGCTGCCCGCCCCGGCAGGGGACGCCGGCCGTTGGGTGAGCGCCATCCAGGACCTGCTCGCCGAGGCGGAGGCGAACAGTGCCTGCTCCACCGCCGACCTGTACGCCTGGGCCGGGCTCGCGCCGGGCGGCGCCCTGTACGACAGCGTGGTGTCGATCGCCAACTACCCACACACCGGCGACCGCGGCACCCGGCCCGGCCTGGTGCTGGAGACGGCCGGGATCCGGTCCGAGGGCGGACGCACCCGCCACCCGCTCGCCCTGGTCGTCGAGACCTTCGACGGACTGCGGCTGCGCCTGGTCAACGACCGCACCCGCGTCGGTGACGACGACGCCCGCACCGTGCTGCACGCCCTGCATACGATGCTGCACCGGCTGGCCGACGAGGCGACGGTTCCGGTCACCGACCTGACCGCGGCCATCTGCGACCTCACCCCCTTCCAGCCCCGCCGGCCCCAGACGGGCGCCCTCCCGGCGTCCGGCCGGACGGCCGACGACAGCGACCCGCTGGTGCGGGTGCTGATCGACGCTTTCGCCGATGTCCTCGGCCAGCCGGTCGGCGCCGGCGACGACTTCCTCGCAGCGGGCGGGCACTCGCTGCTGGCCCTACGGCTCGCGGCCCGGTTACGGACCGCGCTCGGCGTCGATCTCACCCTCGGCGACCTCCTCACCAGTGGCACCCCCAGGGCGCTGGCCACCCGGGTGCGCCACCTCCTCACCGCCGAGACCACCGCGCCCGACCCGCTACCGCCGCTCACCCCCGCCCCGTCCGACGGCACCGGGGAGCCGTTCGCACTGACCGGTATCCAGCAGGCCTACTGGACCGGGCGCAGCGCGGACTTCGACCTCGGCGGAGTCGACTCCCACCTCTACACCGAGGCCGACCTTCCCGAGGCCGACCTGGAGCGGCTGACCGCCGTGTGGCGGGCCCTGATCGACCGGCACCCGATGCTGCGAGCCGTCACCACCCCCGACGGCCGCCAGCAGATCCTCACCGACGTGGCGCCCTACCGGATCCACACCACGGATCTGCGCGCAGACGCCGACCCCGAGACGCAGCTCGCCCAGGTGCGCGAGCGCCTGTCCCACGCTCGCCGCGACACCGGCACCTGGCCGCTGTTCACCATCGAGGCGGCCCTACTGCCCGGCGGGGCCACCCGCCTGTTCCTCAGCTTCGATCTCCTCATCGGCGACGCGCTGAGCTGGCAGATCCTCTACCGCGAGGCCCGCGCCCTCTACGAGGACCCGGACGCCGAACTGCCCGTGCTCGAGCTGACCTTCGCCGACTACGTGGCCCACCTGCCCGCTCTGGCCACCGGCCCGCGCTTCGAACGCGACCGCGCCTACTGGCGGGCGAAGCTCCCGGCCCTGCCCGCACCGCCCACGCTGCCGCTCCTGCCCGAGCCTGCGGACACCGCCGAAGGGTCGCGGCCGCGGTTCTCCCGGTTGCAGCTGCGCCTGCCCGCCGACGACCTCGCCGCGCTGCGCGAGGTGGCCGCCGCGCACGGCGCGACCCTGTCCGCGCTGCTGATGGCCGTCTTCGCCGAGACGCTGGGACGGTTCACCAACAGCAGCACCTTCCTGCTCAACACCACCATCTACAACCGGCCCGACGTCCATCCGCAGATCAACCAGATCGTCGGCGACTTCACCTCCACCGTCCTGACCGGCATCGACCTGGGCGCGCCGACGTTCGGCCAGCGGCTGCGCGCGCTGCAGCGCCGGCTGTGGGCCGACCTCGACCACGCCCGCTACAGCGGAGTCGATGTCCTGCGGGACCTGCGGGAGACCCGGGACCGGACCGCGGCGGCCGCGCCTGTCGTGTTCACCAGCACCCTCGACCTGGAGGTGCCCGGCTCCGAGCCAGCCACCCCGTTCCCCGGCACCATCGGGTTCGGGATCGGCCAGACCCCGCAGGTCCTGGTCGACTACCAGACCTACCAGGCCGACGGCCACCTCGTGATCAACCTCGACACCGTCGACGGCCGCCTGCCCGACGGCCTGGTCCAGGCGATGCTCGACGACCACACCGCTCAGCTGCGCACCCTGATTGACGACCCCGGCGCCCCCGAGCGCCCCCGCCTCAGCGCTTCCGCTCCGGCACCCGAGCTCGCCGAGCCGCTCGGCGGCGGCCGGCTCCTGCACGAGCCGTTCATCGAGCAGGCCCGCCGGCACCCGCGGCGCACCGCGATCGTCTGCGACGGCGAGCGCACCACCTACGGCGAACTCGCCGCCGCGGCCCGGCAGATCGCCGACCAGGTCACCGCCGCCGGGCCCGCCGGCGAACTCGTCGCCGTGCTGTGCCGCCCCGGCCGCGAGCAGGCCGCCGCCACGCTGGGCGTCCTGCTCGCCGGATACGCCTACGTTCCCCTGGACCCCGCCTGGCCCGCCGAACGCCTCCACGACCTCCTGGCCGCCACCGGTGCCACGGTCGTCGTCACCGAGCAGGAGACTCGGGCCCGCACCCGCCTGCCCGCCGGCCTGACCGTCCTCCTCACCGACGACCCCACCCCCGCCAGCGAAACGACGATGGGCCGGACGCAGCGCAGCCGCACGGCCGGGGACCTCGCGTACGTGATCTACACCTCGGGCTCCACCGGTCGGCCCAAGGGCGTCATGATCTCCCACCAGGGAGCGCTCAACACGGTTCTCGACGTCAACGAGCGCTTCGGCAACGGTGCGACGGACGCGGTGCTGGCGGTGTCCCCATCCACGTTCGACCTCGCCGTCTGGGACCTGTTCGGCACCCTCGCGGCCGGTGCCACCCTGGTGGTGCCCACCCGCGACCAGCGCCAGGACCCTGCCGCCTGGACCGCCCTGGCCCGCGCCGAGCACGTCACCGTGTGGAACTCGGTGCCGGTGCTGATGGACCTGCTCCTGGACACCCTGCCCCCCGGCGACACGGTCCTGGAGAGCCTGCGGGTGTGCCTGCTCAGCGGCGACTGGATCCCCCTGAACCTGCCCGGGCGGCTGCGCGAGCGCGCCCCGAAGTGCCGGATCGTCAGCCTCGGCGGCGCCACCGAGGGCTCGATCTGGTCGATCCTCCACGAGATCGGCGACCTCGACCCGGCCTGGTCGAGCATCCCGTACGGCACCGCGATGACCGGGCAGAGCATCCAGGTCCTCGACGACCAGCTGCTGCCGTGTCCCGCACACGTCCCCGGACAGCTGTACATCGGCGGCCACGGCACCGCGCTGGGCTACTGGCGGGATCCGGAGCTGACCGAGGCCGCGTTCGTCTTCGACGGCCGCACCGGCCGCAGGCTCTACCGCACCGGTGACTGGGGCCGGCTGCGCCCCGACGGCACCCTGGAGTTCCTCGGCCGCCGCGACGACCAGGTCAAGATCCGCGGCTACCGTGTCGAGCTGCGCGAGGTCGAGACGGCGCTGTGTGCGGTGCCCGGCGTCGAGCAGGCCGCCGTCGTCGCCACCGGCGAGCGCACCAACCGGCGCCTGGCCGCCTTCGCCGTCACCGCCCGCCCCCTGGACGCGGTGCGCGCCGACCTCGCCCGCCGCCTGCCCGCCCACATGCTCCCGGCCGCGCTCACCATCCTGCCCGCGCTGCCTCTGAGCGCCACCAGCAAAGTCGACCGCGGCGCGCTGGAGCGCCTCGCCGCAGACCCCGGCCACCGGTCACCGCAGCCCGCCACCGGGCCCGCCCGCCACGACACCGGCCTGGAGAAGGAGCTGCGGGCGGCGCTGGCCGCGATCGTGCCCGGACGGCCCGGCCTGGACCAGGACCTGCTCGCCTTCGGGATCACCTCCGTCGACGTGATCCGGCTGGCCAACACCGTCGAACAGCACACCGGCCGGCGCCCCGACCTGAAAGCCTTCTACGCCGCCCCAACCCTGCGCACCCTCCTCCAGCACAACTCCGCGCCTCCCGACGACTCGGTGCCGACCGCGCCGGGCGTGTGGTCCGGCTGGCCGCAGCTGACCGATCCCGCCGAGCGGGCCGCCTTCCGCGCCGCCCGGCCCGCCCACGGCCCGGCCCCCGCCTCCCGCACCCTGCCCGAACGGGCGCCCGGCCACCTGGACATCCGGGCGCGGCGCCGCACCCCGCGCACCTTCGCCCCCCATCCGGTCACCCTGGAGGCGCTCGCCAACCTGCTGGACAGCCTGCGCCGCACCGATGCCGGCGGCCGGCCCGCCTTCCTCTACCCCTCAGCCGGCGGCCTGTACGCCGTCCAAGCCCATCTCCACGTGCGGCCCGGCCGCGTCCAGGGCCTGCCCGGCGGCCTGTACGGCTACCACCCCGACGCCCATGACCTCACCCCGCACGTCCCGGACATCGACCTCGACCCCGGCATCCACCTCGGCCCGGCCAACCGCCCACTCGCGGGCACCGCGGCCTTCAGCATCTTCCTGGCGACCGACCCCGCCGACTCCGCCCCCCTGTACGGATGCGACGCCGAACCCCTCGCCCTGCTGAACGCCGGCTACATCGGCCAACTGCTCTGCCACACCGCCACCGGAGCGGGCCTCGCTCTGGCCCCGGTGCACGGCCTCGACTTCGACCGCATTCGATGGCTGCTGCCCGGCGGCGAACGCCTCGTACTGCTGCACACCCTCCTCGGAGGCATCCCCGCCCACCCCGCCACCGAGGGAGAGCACGCATGACCGCGACCACCGCCGCCGGCGAGCCCTCGGTCGTCACCGACATCGCGCCGCTCTCGCCCGGCCAGGAGCGCCTGTTCGACGCCGAGTTCGTCCTGCCCGACGGCTCCTGGCCCACTCCGGGCACGCCGACCCGGCTGCGCCCGATCGACAGCGGCGCCATCCGCATCGACGGTCCCCTGGACGTCGCCGCACTCCGGCGCGCCGTCACCGCGCTCGTGGCCCGGCAGTCCGCGCTGCGCACCACCTTCCGCCGGCGGCCCGATGGCGCACCCGTCCAGCTCGTCACCGACCGCGCCCCGGATCCGATGAGCCTCGGGACGCTCGACCTCGCGGCCGGGCAGCAGTTCCCCACGGCCGAGGAACTGCTGCGCCACGCTCCGGCCCGGCTGGTCGACCCCCGCCACGACCTGCTCTTCCGCGTCCACCTGCTGCGCCTGGACCAGGAGCGGCACGTCCTCCTGCTACAGGTCCACCACGCCGTCAGCGACGGCTGGTCCATCGGCGTCCTCTACCGCGACCTGTCCGAGCTCTACAACGCCGCCCGGGCCGGGCGGGACGCAGACCTGCCCGCCATCCCCCGCAGCTTCGCCGCCCACAGCCGGCAGATGCGCGCCGAGCGCGGCGGCCCCGAGGAGCAGCGCCAGCTCGCCTACTGGCGCCGCCGACTGGCCCCGCCGCTGCCCGCCCACCGGGCCGAGCCGCAGGCCGACGGCCTGAGCCCGGTGGACGTCGACCCGGTCCTCGTGCCGGCCGACCTCGTCCGGAGCCTGCGCGAGACCGCGGCCACCAGCGCGCAGCGCGGGGGCGTGGCCGGACCGTTCCTCGCCGCGCTCGTCCTGGTCCTGCACCGCGCCGACAGCGAGCGAGACGTGAGGATCGGCATGATGATCTCCAACCGGGCTCGGCCCGGAGCCGAGCACCTGATCGGCTACTTCGTGAACACCACCGTGATCCGACTGCACGTCGACCCGACGATGACCGCCGGGGATCTGGTGGCGCAGGCGAACACCGCCGTCACCGAGGCCATCGAGCACCAGGCCCTGCCCATCCAGGACCTCTACCAGGACCTGTGCGACACCGGCGCCCTCGGGCCAGGCCCGCTGTACCGGGTGACGCTCGCGCTCAACACGATGCGCACCACCTCGCTCACCCTGGACGGCCTGCACTGCCAGGACATCGACCTGGAGCGGGTCGGCCCACGCCGCGCGCCGACCAGCATCGAGCAGCGCTGGGTCCTGGACGAGCACGCCGGCCATCTTGCCGGAACGCTGACCTGGCGCACCGACACCGCCACCCGCCCCGCCATCGCGGCCACGCTCACCGGCCTCGACCAGGCGCTGCGCGCCGTCACCCACCCCCGCACCACCCTCGCCGACATCACCGCCACCCTGCCGACGCCCCGACCAGAGGCCTGGTGAACACCGCCGCGGCAGGGGAGCCGCTCTCCGAGCTGGACGCCGCCGAGCTGCTCGACGCGTACGGCCTGACGCTGCGCCGGGCACGACCTCTGCCGGGCGGTATGGAGAACGTCCACCTCAAGGCGCAGACGGACACCGGCACGGTCGTGGTGACCGTGCTGAACAAGAAGTCGCCGACGCAGGCCGAAGAGTACGCACGCTTCCTGCGGCACCTGGAGCTCACCGGAGCCCCCGCACCGCGGCTGCGGCCGCTGCGCGCCGGCGGCTGGGTCACCCGCCACCGCGGCCGGCCGGTCATCGTCTGCGACTTCGTCGACGGGCGCAGCCCCGCCCGGCTACCGGTCCGCCTGGTCCACAAGGCCGGGCTCCTCCTCGGGCAGGTGCACCGCACCGCGGCGGCCGGCTTCGACAGTGCGCTGCCCCCGCATCTGCGACTGCACGACGACGACGCCGACACCCTGGCCACGCTGCCCGACGGGCCGTTCGCCCAGTGGGCGCGCTCCACCTGGCACGCCGTCGGCCACATCACCGAGCACGACGCCCCCCACGTCCCGGTCCACGGCGACCTGTTCCCGGACAACATCGTCGTCCGCGGCGGCCGGAGCCTGATCTTCCTCGACTGGGAGGACGGCTCGCTGGACCTGCCCCACCTGGACGTGGGGATGGCGCTGCTCGGCCTGTGCGGCCGGCGCGGATTCTCCCCGCGACGCGCCCGCCACCTGCTGAGCGGCTACCAGCAGGGCAGCGCAGCCGCGCTGAACGGCGCCCTGGTGCGCGACGCGGCCCTGTACGCGGCCGTGCTCGTCGCGCTGCGCCGCCACCGCTGGCAGCGGGAGCACCGCCGCCTGCCCTCCGGGCGCTCAGCCGCCGCCATGCACCACCTCGCGAACTCCCTGTCCGACCGCTGGCCGCACCTTCAGCCGTAGGCCGGCCACCTGTGAGCCGCGCGCCCCGGCCGGGCGCGCACCGACCCTGCAGAGAGCAGACCGCCATGCCCCGTGATCTTGTCCTGGTCGTCGTCCCGCCGAACTCCAACACCGTCATCACCGGCCGGCTGCTGACCGTCACCCGCCCCGAGGAGCACTCCGACTGGTCGGACTTCCTGTGCCTGGGCGCACTGTCCCTCGTCTCCTCGCTGGCGACGAACCCCGCCCTGGAGCCGGTCTACGTCGACGGCACGATCACGCCGCTGGACGACGTCCTGGAGTGCATCACCGCCCACGCCGACCGGATTCTGGCGGTCTGCCTGGGCATGCTGACCGCGAACTACGAGGCCGGTGTCCTGATCGCCCGGCACGCCAAGGACACCGACGCCCGGATCACCACCGTCGCGGGCAACGACCACTTCAGCTCCCTGCCCACGGTGTGCATGAACGCGTCCCCCAGCCTGGACTACGGCTTCGTCGGCAACGAGGTCGTGGGGCCCTTCACCGACCTGATCGGCGCCCTGCGGGCCGCGGCGCCGATCGACCCGACGGCGTTCCCCGGTCTGGTGTACCGCGCCGACGGCCTCGTCCACACCACCCCTACGCGGGCCGAGCCGGTGTTCTCCGGCTACGACTACACCCTGGTGGACCGGGTCTTCCCCCAGACGCCGCTGTACACCAGGCAGTTCGGCCACCGGATCGCCCCGCGGATCCACGAACTGCTCGGACGCACCGTCACGGCCGGCATGCCGGTCGACATCGGCCGCGGCTGCGTGAAGTTCGCCGCCGACGACGCCTGCTCCTTCTGCTCGATCCACCCCGGGCAGCTGTGGCGCAACCAGCTCACCCCTGCCCAGGCGTGGGCCGCCATCGAGGCCGCCTGGAACGCCGGCTACGACTACCACTACCTGACCGCCGACGAACTGCCCCTGACGTTCGCCCAACTGCTGACCGGCATGGCCGCGGACACCCCCGCCTGGTGGTCCGCCCTCAACGAGAACGAGCGGCCCCTCCTGGTCGGGTACGGCCGCGCCGACGGCATCGCCGACCCCCGCAAGACCGCGCTGCTCACCTCCCTCGGAGTGTGCCAGATCATGATCGGCATGGACGCCGGCGCCGCGACATCCCTCGCCGCGATGAACAAGCCGGTCGGCGGCCGCCGCCGCAACGTCCTCGCGGAGGCCGAGAAGCTGTACGAACTCAACGCGCAGGCGATCACGGTCGCCCGCGACCACGGCATGCTGATCCGCGCCGGTTTCGTCGTCGGCCACATCGGCATGACCCGGGCCCTGCTGATCGAGAACCTCGAGCGGATCCTGGCCCTGATCACCGAAGGCGGCAAGCACGGCGTGTTCTCGGCGATCGACGCGGAGGTGCTCTCCCCGCAGCCCGGCGCCCGCGACTACACCTACCTCACCACCCCCGACGCCGCTCGGCAGGCCGCCGCGAAGCTCGGCCTCACGGTTGCCGACGACGCCACCCTCGCTGCGGTCTCGGCCCGCTGGGCGCACCAGGACGTGGTGATGCCGGAGGACGCAATGCGGGACTACACCCTCGCGTTGATGCCCGAGATTACCTTCGACGACCTCGCCCAGGCCCGTGCCACGATCCGATCCCACGCCAAGGCCTGCGGCGTGGTCATCGGCGAATAAACCCGACCGCCCCCGCCGGGAAGGAGACGTCGTGCACCTGACCCCCGCCGAGCAGGGCCGGCTGCTGCTGTACACGGCCACCCTGCTGGCCCGCGAGCGCCACCAGCGCGGCGTGAGACTCAACGTGCCCGAGGCGACCGCGCTCATCGCCCACGCCGCGTGCGAGGCCGCCCGGGACGGCGGCCGGCTCGAGGACTCGGTCGCCGCCGGGCGCGCGGCCCTCACCGCCGCGGACGTGCTGCCCGAAGTGCCGGGCATCCTGACCGAGATCCAGGTCGAGGCCGTCTTCCCCGACGGCTCCAAGCTCATCGTCATCACCCACCCCCTCGGGCCGCCCGCCAACCCGGCCGATGCCCCCGGCGCCGTCCTTCCCGCCGACCAGCCGCCGCCCGGGCTGGCCGACATCATGCGGGTCGAGGTCACCAACACCGCCGACGTGCCGGTCACCGTCACCTCGCACTTCCACTTCTTCGAGGCCAACCGCGCCCTGGCCTTCGACCGCCGCGCCGCCTACGGCCGTCACCTCGCCCTGCCCGTCGGCGCCAGCACCCGCTTCGAACCGGGCACCAGCCAGGAGGTCGCGCTGACCCCGATCGGCGGCGACCGCGTCGTCATCGGCTTCGCCGGCCTGGTCGACGGCCCGCTGGACGCCCCCGGCGCCCGCGAGTCCGCGCTCACCCGCGCCCACGTCGCCGGATACCTCGATACCGGCCCCACCACCGACCAGGAAGGCGACCTGTGAGCAGCCACCTCACCTACGCGCAGCAGCACGGCCCCACCACCGGTGACCGCGTCCGCCTGGCCGACACCGGCCTGACCCTGCGCGTCGAAGCCGACGCCCAACGCTCGGGCGACGAGTTTCTGACCGGCTACGCCAAGACCGGCCGCGACGGCATCCACTACCAGGCCCGCCTCACCGACCGGACCTGCGATCTGATCGTCAGCAACGTCCTGCTCGTCGACCCCGTCCTCGGCATCCGCAAGGCCTCGATCGGCATCAAGGACGGACGCATCGCCGCTGTCGGCCGCGCCGGCAACCCCGACACCCTGGAGGGCATCGACGTCCTCGCGGGCACCGGCACCACCGTCATCCCCGGCGAAGGCCTCATCGCCACCCCCGGCATCGTCGACACCCACGTCCACCTCTGCTCCCCGGGCATCATGGGCGCCGCCCTCGCCTCCGGGGTCACCACGATCGTCTCCCAGAATTTCGGCCCGACCTGGGGCTGCGGCGTCACCAGCCCCGCCGAACTGCGCCACGCTCTGCGTGCCTTCGACGCCTTCCCGGTCAACATCGCCATGCTGGCCCGTGGCTCCTCCTCCCACCCGGACCCGCTGCTGCGCGCCCTGGAGCAGGGCGGCGCCTCCGGGTTCAAGGTCCACGAGGACATGGGCGCCCACGCCCGCGCCCTGGACACCGCCCTGACCGTCGCCGACGACCACGACGTCCAGGTCGCGCTGCACAGCGACACCCTCAACGAGGCCATGTTCGTCCAGGACACCCTCGCGGTCATCAGCGGCCGCACCCTGCACGCCTTCCACGTCGAGGGCTGCGGCGGCGGCCACGCCCCGAACGTCCTGCAGATGGCCGGCCTGGCGAACATCATCGGGTCCTCCACCAACCCGAGCCTGCCCTACACCCGCGACACCGCCGCCGAGCACCTGAACATGATCGCCACCGTCCACCGGCTCGACCCGGACGACCCCGACTGCCGGCGGATGGCCCACGACCGGATCCGCACCGGCACGCTCGGCGCCGAGGACGTCCTCCATGACCTCGGGGTCATCCCCATCACCTCCTCCGACTCCCAGGCCATGGGCCGCATCGGGGAGACCGTCCGCCGCACCTTCGCCATCGCCGCCAAGATGCGCGCCTTGGACCCCGAGCCGGGCGGTGACGACAACGAACGCGTCCTGCGCTATACCGCTAAGCTCACCATCAACCCGGCCATCGCCCACGGCATGGCCCACGAGGTCGGCGCGCTCACCCCCGGCCGCCTCGCGGACATCGTGCTGTGGAACCCCGCCTACTTCGGTGCCAAGCCGCAGCTCGTCCTCAAGGCCGGCTACCCCGCCTGGGGCGTCATCGGCGACCCCAACGCCTCCACCGAGACGAGCCAGCCCCTCGTCCTGGGACCGCAGGTCGGCGCGTACGGTGCGACCGCAGCCGACCTGTCTGTCGCCTTCGTCAGCCGGTCCGCGCACGACAGCGGCACCGACACCCTGCCGACCCAGCGCCGCCGGGTCGCCGTCCGCGACACCCGCACGATCGGCCTGGCCGACATGAACCGCAACGACCGACTCAGTGACGTCCGCGTCCACCCGGGCACCGGACGGGTCACCCTCGACGGCGATCCCATCAACTCCCCGCCCGCCCAGGCCACCGCTCTCAGCCAGCTCTACTTCCTGTAACCCAGGCCCGAGACACCCAGGAGCGCCCGTATGTCCCTCACCAGCCCGGCCCGCGACCTCCTCGACCGCGGCCACGTGACGATCCCCCTGCCCGCCGAAGACGCCGAGGTCCTCGCGAAGCTGCGCACCCACGCAGCGCGGTTCTTCACCCAGGACGAGGAGACCAAGCTCCGGCACGGCAGCAGCGACTTCAACTTCGGCTACCGGCCCTACGGGCGCCAGTACTCCGTCAGCCCTGAACGGCCCGACATGAACAGCTCGTTCACCTACTGGGCGAACGACCCGGCCAAGGTCCCCGGGCACGAGGCCGACACCGTCGCACCGTTCCTCAAGGCCCTGGCCGGGTACTGGCGGGTCGCCGCCGACGCTGCCGACCAGGTGCTGGCCGGCCTGGCGGCCCACTACGGCTACCGCGACGACCTGCAGTTCCGCACCTCGTCCTACCTGGAGATCAACTGGTACCTCCGCGAGCCCGAGCGAGACCTCCTTCAGGACCGCCACGAGGACGGCCACCTGTTCACCCTCGCCACCTCCGACGGCCCCGGGCTGGAGATCGAGACCGACGGAGAGATGAAGCAGGCGACCGTCGGAGACGGCCGCCTGCTCGTCATGCCCGGCAGCGTGCTCACCGCGATGACCGCCGGCCACATCCCGCCGCTCTACCACCAGGTCCGCAACCACCAGCTGGAGCGGCGCATCACCACACTCTTCCTGGTCAACCCCAGGCTGGACCGGAACATCGCCCCCTACGTCACGGCAGGGGGCGAAGCCGTGGACGTCGCGGCACTGGCACGGACCAGCGGCTCGATGTTCGGGCTGCCCCCGGCACCGGTCCTGGCCCCGCCCACCGTCTGAAGCGCGACAGGGCCGGCTCAGGCCAGGGCGTCCTCGAACACCGACCGGTTCGATGCGGTGAACGCGAACTCGCGGCGGCTCCACTCGATCCGGGAGGCCAGCACTTCGGGCTCGGCGGGCGCGGTGTCGGGGGAGGCCATCAGCTCCGCCCAGAACCGGGCGTTGCGCGCCTGCCGCTCGAGGATGGCGTCGACCACCGCACCGCGTTCCGGGCCCTGGAGGCCGTAGGCGTCGGCGAGGATCTTCACCTGCTCCGCCTGCCGCTCCACCGGGACGGTGCACTTGGACGCGATGCACCACGTCCACGCGGCATAGCCGAGGTCTTCCAGGGGTGAGCCGGGCGCCGCGGTGTCGAAATCGATCCACGCGGTGGGCAGCCCATCGACGAAAACGGCATTGTTCGGGGCGGCATCGTGATGACACACCACGGGCGAGCGGCCGGCCAGCTCGCTACCACGAGTGGCGTCGTGCATGGCCCTCAGCAGCGCTCCGGCCGCCGCCACCTGACCGTCCTCCCACACCTGGAAACGCGCCGGGACCTCGCCGGGGAGAAAACTAAGAATGTCCATCCCGTCGGCCTGTCCGAGATATTTCGGAGCGCCGTCGAATCCTTGCTGTTCGAAAACCTTCAGAAGGGTGGCGACGAATTCCGAGGAATCCGATACCGGCCTGCGCACGGAATCATCGACCTTAACGACGCCGTCGGTCATCCTTCCACCGGAAAGCGGGACCGCACCACCAGGCGCATCAGTCATTCAAGCCGCTCCCATACCTAGATCCCGAATCGGCCCATGGGTTTACAAGCAGCACATATCTACGCTAGGACACCAGGGCTCGCCTTGCGACCCAAGCGATGTTATACGAGCCACGCTGCGCAGCGGTCCCGGGGTGCCCAACTCGCCTTGTCGCGTGTAGAGTCCGGCATTCTCAAGATCGAATTCAATGCATCCGGCGTCGCAATTGATCAAAGCGCACCGGTGTGGCCTGCGGCGATGCTGAGAGCGGATGTGGGCGAGACGGCGTTCACGCCGTGGGCCGCGTAGCGAACGTCACCCGAACGGATGACGAGGCGTCGACGCGGGGGGGGGGGCCCCCGCCCCCCCCCCCCCGGGGCCGCCCCCCCCGGCGGGGGGGGGGGGGGGGGTGGGGGGGGGGGGGGGGGGGGGGGGCGCCGGGGGGGCC
>NZ_JBITRU010000008.1:0-139415 GCF_044540255.1 Streptomyces sp. NPDC086080 | reverse complement strand
CCCCACACCCCCCCCCCCCCCCCCCCCCCCCCCCCCCCCCCCGCGGCGGGGGGGGGGCCGCGCCCCGGGGGCCCCCCCCCCCCCCCCCCGCCCGCCCCGCCCCCCCCCCCCCCGGGCCTGGTTAGGCGAGCAGGTTGGAGCGGAGGGCGTCCAGGTCGGCCTCCGTGATCCCGTGGGGTGCCAGGTAGGCGGGGATGGAGCCGAACCCGGTCAGAATCGTGTCCATCGCCGAGGCCAGCAGGGCCTCGTTGACCGGGTGCGAGTAGCGGGTGACCCCCGCCTCGTCCAGGAAGGACGTCGGTCCAGCCGTCAGCTCCAGCTCGACGTTGGACCGCACATAGTCCCCGAGGACCTGGTCCCACGGGGCCCCCAGTAGCGACTGGACCACGGCCACCGCGAGACCTGTGCGGTCCTTGCCCACGGCGCACTGCACGACCGCCGGCAGCGCGGTCGGCTCGGCCAGCCGCTTGACCAGCGCCGCGATCGCCGCAGCCCCGTAGGTGGCCATGAAGGGGTACAGGGCGGCCGGGTCCACGGGCCACGGCTTGCCGTCGAATCCCGTGAAGTCGGTGAAGCCCATCGCCTTCAGGGCATCCAAATCAGGCAACGCCGGAATCGGAACCCATTCGATGTCGAGCCCGTGCGTCTGCCCTGGCCAGACGTCGCTTTCGACGCCGCTGCGCAGGTCCATCACCGTGCGAATGCCCAGTTCTCTTAGGCGCCCGGCCCCAACTTCGGTCAGCCGGTTCAAAGAACCGGATCGGTAGAGGATCCCGGATCGCATAGGCGAGATGCCGGCGTCCCGGAAGTTGCGCACGTTCGGTACGTCCGGCATGTTTCTCTGCGCCGGAATGAGGTGACTTGCTGACGTTCCACTGTCAGGCTTTGTCATGAGAAAAGAATAGAGCCCACACTGCTCGTTCGTTCCCTTATTTACAGAAGGATGTGTCTAATTGCTCGGTGTGGCCGAAAGATGCCGCCCGCACCCCGGCCAGACGTTCGACGCAGTCAGCCGATCGGCGCAATCAGTGCCTCCCCTAAAAGCTTCCTGCCAATAGGCCCAGAAGACCCAGGTGAGAGGACGGTGATGATCTGGTGCGCCGACGGAAGTTGCTCGTGGTCCCGGCGAGTTGCTCGTCACCCGGCTCCGGGACGCGATGCTCGCACTGGGCACGGCCGCGGCCGCGCCATCGCCGCCCGAGGCGCTCGTCACCGACTTCACCCGCGCGGTCGCCGACTTCGACGCTTGCCGCTACGCCTCCCTGGCCCTGCGCCTGCCCCGCCTCATCCGCGGCGGCCACGCGCTCTCCACCAGCGGCGATGACACGGAGCAGCATGCCCTCCTGGCCAAGAGCTACCTGCTGGCCACTCGCATGCTCGTGAAGATGGACGAGCAGCAGCTCGGCTGGATGGCCGCCGACCGCGTCCGGCAGCTCGCCCAGTCGGCGGGAGATGTCCTCGCGGTCGCCGAGTGCGCCCGTCAGTTGGCCGTGCTCGCCAGGAAGGCGGGTGGCATGACCAAGCGCTGTCGATCGCGCTCTCCGCCGCTGATCACTCGGATCTGCGAGGCACCGGACGCGCCGGGGCTGCGGTCCGCGGCCTCCTGGTCCAGAGTGCGTCGTACACCCTTGCGCGCTGCGGCGATCGGGACGGGATGCGGGAGCTGACGGACGAAGCTGCCGCCATCGCCAAGGAACTCGGCGGTGCCACCCTGCTGCGCGACCACGGCGGCGGCTTTAGCCCCCTCACCGTGCAACTTCACAGGATCAGCGTGGAGAATCACGCTGGCGATCCCTGGGCCGCGCTCGATGCCGCTCGCACGATCTCGCTGAAGGCGCTGCCCAGCGTCGAACGCCGCTCCCGCGCCCTCGGGGACATCGCTGCCACCTACGACCGCCTCGGCCGCCGCAGCGACTGCGTCCGCACGCTGATGGC
This sequence comes from Streptomyces sp. NPDC086080, assembly GCF_044540255.1. Lineage (NCBI taxonomy): Bacteria > Bacillati > Actinomycetota > Actinomycetes > Kitasatosporales > Streptomycetaceae > Streptomyces > Streptomyces sp. NPDC086080. The sequence goes on along the minus strand of NZ_JBITRU010000008.1, from coordinate 137,480 downwards.
CGCCGAGCGATGTGCTCCACAAGAGACCCACGCCCGACCGGCGACGAAGGCCTTGATCTCCAGCCTGCTGGTGTCCGGCCCCACGTCAACGGAACTCCGCGGCCTCGCCGAACGCAGCGGCGTTCTTGCCTGAGGAGCGAGCACTGACTGGCTGGCCAGGCCGACCGACGGTCGGAGCGGTATGCGTGGTTCGGTCCGGCGCTCATGCCTCCTTGACTGGGCTGATCGGTGATTTCTGCCGAAGTAGCTCGGGGTGGTGGCGCTCGCCCGTAGCGTGAGGCGGCATGACTGTGCTGATCATCGGAGGCAACGGCTTCCTGGGCGCCGAGCTGGTACGCCAGGCGGTGTCCGCCGGCCTGCACCCGGTCGCCACGTTCCATTCCCGCCCCGGTGACGACGACGGGGCGACCTGGCATCACCTCGACCTTCGCGACCCCCTCCGCCTGGAGGAAGTCCTTGACACGGTGGCTCCGGCCGTGGTGATCAACGCGACGAGCGGTGGAGCGGACTGGGCGGTCACCGCCGAAGGCGGGATCCGCCTCGCCCAAGCTGCGGCCGGCCACGGCATCCGCCTGGTGCACGTCTCCAGCGACGCCGTCTTCTCCGGCACGGGCCGCGACCGCTACGACGAGTCCTGCCTTCCGGACCCCCTCACTCCCTACGGGGCCGCGAAGGCAGCCGCCGAGACCGCCGTACGCCTCCTGTGCCCCGACACGGCGGCCGTCGCCCGTACGTCCCTGATCATCGGCAACGGCCGGTCCGAGCACGAGCGGCTGGTGCACGCGCTGGCCGACGGCACCCGGCAGGGCGCCTTGTTCACCGACGACATTCGTTGCCCCGTCCATGTGACAGACCTGGCTGCCGCTCTGTGGGAGATCACCCGGTTCGACGCCGCTGGCGTGTTCCACCTCGCTGGGCCGGATGCCCTCAGCCGCTACGAGTTGGGCGAGCTCATCGCCCGCCGCGACGGGTTCGACCCCGCCCGGCTGCCCTCCGCGCGCCGCTCCGATACGGGACTGCCCGGTGGGCTCGACGTACGACTCGACAGCCGCGCCACCCAGCAGAAGCTGCGCACCCGGCTCCGCGGCGCCCGCGAGTTCCTCAGCGGGAACAGGCCGGAGCCGACCTGACAGACGCCCACCACCCACGTCCCTATTGAAGGCGAAACGCGCCGCCCCGTGACAAGCCGTGGGGCAGTCTCTCCATGACCGTTCGCGAAGGGGGAGATGGTCCGATGCGCCCCAGCCAGCAGATGCGCGACCTCGGCATCGTTCAGTACGGCGCGCCCGTCCTGCGTGACCCTGCCCGCCCCTTCGCGCTCCCTGCCGAGCGGGAAACCATCGACACCGTCGTGGGTCAGCTCCTTGACGTCATGGAGCGCATCCGCCGCGCGCACGACTTCTCCGGCAAGGGCCTGGGCCTGGCTGCCCCGCAGATCGGCATCGGCCGGTCCGTAGCCGTCGTCCAGCCTCCTGGATCTGCCCCCATTGTTCTGCTCAACCCCCGTATCACCGATGCCTCCGAGGACATGGATGAGAGGTTCGAAGGGTGCCTGTCGTTCTTCGACGTTCGGGCACAGGTTCCCCGACCCCTGCGGATCACGGTGGAAACGATGACAGCAGCGGGCAGTACCGAGAAGGCCGTCTACGAGCGGGGCGACGCGCGGCTCATCGCGCACGAAATTGATCACCTCGACGGACTTCTGCTGATGGACCGGATGCGGCCCGGCGTGAGACCGGTCCCGGTCGAGGAGTACCGCAGGACGGCCGAGCCCACTGGACGGCCCTGGTCGTACGAGTAGAAGGAGGCGTGGCCGACCGTGGGCGGGCGCGACATCCTCGCAGTGCTCCCCCAGCGGCCGATGGGGGAGCACCGCGATCCGACGCGGCACCAAGAGGCTCTGGCGGGTCAGGCGCGCGGGCGTTCTCAGAAGGCCGTGCGGATGTCGCTGCGCGGGTCCCCGTCTACCAGCCGGTCCTCGTAGAGCCCGTCCTGCGCCCGGCGTCGCCATGGTCGGGCGTACCGAAGGGCCACGTCGATGTCCGGGTCGGCCGAGTCGAGGTCGATGTCCGCGACCGCCAGCGCGGGCTGCCCGTCGGCGGGGCACTGCGCCAGCCACCGGCCGCCGGGCGCCACGATCCCGGACGGCACCGTGGCGCTGAACTGCGCCGGCACGGCGTAGCCAAGCCAGTAGCAGTACAGCGTCCCGTAGGCCTGGGCGATGCGCGCCCTCGGAGCATCGTCGACCATCACGGAGAGCAGGACGCAGTCGACGTCCAGGCGCTCGTACTCGGCGAAGAGCGGCGGGAAGTTCGCCTCCACGCACAGCGCGCAGCCGATCCGGATGCCGTCCACCTCGAAGACCAGCGGCTCGCGGCCCGGGGTGTACAGGTAGGAGACCTCGGTATGCGACAGGAACTGCTTGTCGTACCTGGCGACCAGCTCGCCACGGTCGGAGACGATGAAGAGGCTGTTGTGGGGCCTGTTCGGCGGCGTGAGCGGGTGAAGAGACCCGAACGCCGTCCACATCCGTAGTTCCCCAGCCAGCGCAGCGATTGACTCGGCCTCCTCGCGCAGGACGTCCCAGGCGGCACGGCTCCAGTCGGCCGGTACCAGCGCGCCGTCCGGGCCGGCCGCCATCACGTGCTTGCTCGGATAGACGATCGCCCCCTCGGGGAACTGCACCAGCCGCGCACCCGCCCCGGCTGCCTCCGCCATCAGGGCCTGGATCTCCTGCCCGGCCGCTCGAAGTGCTCCTCGGTCAGTGGGATCTTCCGGCACCGTGCTCTGGGCGACCGCCCACCGCAAGGTCCGTGACCCGTTGGGGCGTTGGTCGAGTGCAGGAGTCGTCATCATCTCTCTCCGATCAGCAGGGGCTTGCTCGCGGGCGGTGAAGGTGTCCCGGGGGTCAGGTGGCCAGCCGGGCCGGGTCGCACTTCGTGGGGCCTGGGGTGAGGCGGGTGAAGTGTTCGGTACGGATGATCTGGGCGCGGTCTGCTTCGGGAAGGCGGGCGAGGATGCCGGGCAGGGGCCGCTCACGGGCGACCTCACCGCGATGCGCGAGGATCGCGTGCCACTTCGCGTCGGTCCAGGGGGTGACGTCGACGCTGGTGGTCACGTATGAGTCCGGCACCGCGAGCACCTCCTTTCCCACACCTTCGAGCAGCGGGCGGAGCAGGCCGACGCCGGACTCGGGGTGCGTGGCGGCGTACAGCGCGGCCGGCTGCCACGGAGGGCCCGCTTCCGGATACAGGCGGGCAAGGCCGGCGGCTTCGACGGCGAGCAGGGCGATCTGGTGGGTCCGTACGTGGTCGGGGTGGCCGGTCAACTGGCCGACCGCGTCATGGGTAACGACGATGTAGGGACGGAAGTCCCGGATGTGGGCGACGAGGCGGCCGATGGCCTCATCGAGGGGAGCGTCGACGAGCCGGGGCTGGCCGGGCGCGGCCTCGGGGTTGCGGGCGTCGCCGTAGCCGAGCAGGCGTGGGGAGCCGGCGCCCAGGACGGCGAGGGCGTCCGCGAGTTCAGGCGCTCGGCGGCTGTCGGGGGCCCAGGTGGCGGTGACGACTGCTGTGCGGGCACCGGCAGCGTGGTGCTGCGCGAGCACACCGCCGGCTAGAAGACTCTCATCGTCAGGGTGCGCGAACACTGCCAGCAGCGAGGGGAGGGGCGGGTGGTTCATGGCCAAGAAGCCTCCTCGAGGCGGTGGATGGAAGGGAGGTCAGGTGATCGGCGGCCCCCCGGCGGCGGTGAGTCGGTAGACGGTGCGCCAGCTCATCAGGCGCCGCGGCTGCGTGTGCCGCGTCGTCCAGCCGACGGGCTCGGGCAGGTGACTGTCACCGCTGGCTCTACGGGCATCGGTCCCTGAAGAGGCTGACCGCATCAAGTCCTTCCTGCCGGGGGCGTCGGTTCAGAACAGGGCTCGTTGCTCCGCCTCGAGGGTTGCGTGTGGCCGCCGGTTGGGCTGCAATCCAGCTACCGCGTCCAGTTCGAGCAGGGTGCTCCACCGCCCGTCGGCGCATCCGTCGTCCAGTAGCCGGACCAGCACCTGGGTGGTGACCTCGACATCCGGCATGGCCCGGTGCCGTCCGGTTGGCTTGGGGATGCCGTAGTAGCCGAGCAGGCCATCCAGCCCGTAGGAGCCGAGTCCGGGCACCACGGCCTTGGCCAGACGCAGTGTGTCCAGCAGTGGCGTGCGCGCGAGTACAGGACAGTGCTCGGCCTGCCGGCCGATGATCCCGGCCTTCGTGGAGGCGTGGTGGGCGACCAGCCGGTACGGCGGCGCGGTCAGAGGTGCGTCGAGCCGCGCCAGCACTTCGGCGGCCGGACGTGCCGTGGAGAGCATCTGCTGGGTGATGCCCTTGAGCTGTACGTCCCGCGCGGTCACGGGAACGTCGGCGGGCGGCCGCATCAACTCCTCGAACCGGCCGACCCCCACCAACCGGTCGCCTACGGAACGCAGGGCCAGCGCCGCGACCTCGATCGGCTCGGCAGACCGTCCCGCCGGCGTGAGGCCTTCGAAGTCGACCACCAAGAACGTCGTGGCGGCGAAGCGGGGATCGTTCACCAGCGCATTCACGATGCCACCTCCTGCCGGTACGCCCCGGCATCCGAGTGGGTGTGGCAGTAGGAGACACAGATCCCTCGGGTGCGGTTTTCGATGTCTGGCACCGGATGCTTCCTTCTGGTCACGGGGTCAGGGCCGCAGGGCGTAGCAGCGCAGGACGTCGAGGTCGACGGTCCGTACGCGGGACCAGCCGGTCGTCAGCAGTTCGGTGTCCAAGGGGGAGATCCCGAGCTTCTGGAGGGCCGGGTTGGTGGTCGTGCGGCGGCCGGCGATCTCGGTGACGACCCAGAAGATTCCGCCGGGCGCGAGGATGCGCCGGATTCGGTCGAGGAAGGCCGGCTTGTCGTCGATCCATCGGTAGACCAGGCGGCAGGTGATGAGGGCATAGGCCGGGTGTGCCAGGGCGGTGAGGTCGGCGGTGGTGATGTCCAGGCACTGCCAGGCCGGCCCCGGGCCGGGTCCGGGGTTGATGTCGTGGGCGGCGGCGAGTGCGACCGCGCTGGCGGAGCAGTCGACGCCGGTCGTCCGGTAGCCGAGCTCGTGGTGGACGTGGCGGGCCAGGGCGCCGTCGCCGCTGCCGATGTCGAGGGCAAGACGGCCCTTGCCGGGAGCCAGGTGTTCGGCCATCAGCTGTTTCTCGGCCGTGCACACCTGCCGGTAGCGGCGGCCGCCTGCCCAGAGCGGCTCCCAGTACGCGGCGGGCAGGGGGCGGCCGTCCCGGCCCGGTGCTGCCGTGCTCACCGTGTCGCCTCCTCGGCGTGCGTGAGAGGACCGTCCGGTCCGGTGGCCCAGTCCCAGGCGCCGACGTAGGCCGCCCCCCGCTCCGGCGAGCCTCCATGACGGCCGTCAGCCGGTCGAAGTCCTTCACCGGCATCAGCGCTCGCCACTGCTCCAGGGGCATTGCCCGTAGCTCGTCGTGCTCCTCGGGGGCGAGGACGATGCTCGCGAGCTGCTCGTCGGTGAGCCGCCCGCCGTCGAACACGAAGGTGCTGGTCGACGCCGGGAATCCGGGACCGGGCAGGCCGAACACCGCCGCCAGCAGCCGCGGCGGCCCGGACATCACCAGCCCGGTCTCCTCGGCGGTCTCGCGGACCGCGGTCTCCCACGGCCGTTCGCCCGCCTCCGTCGTTCCACCAGGCCACTGCCAGGGGTGCTCGGGGCTGTAGACGCTGTGGAGCTGCACGGGCTGGTCGTGTCCGTCGGTGAAGAACACGCTGGCGGACACGACGGCCTTCGGCAGCGTCGCCGCGTACTCCTCGGGCTCGAGCTTCTCGTTCATCGTGTGCCCCCGTCCCCGGCCTGCGGGAGCTTCGTCATCCGCATGAGGGCCGGATCGCGCGCGAAGCCGAACTCCTCATACAGCGGCGCGGCCTCCTTGCTCGCATGCAGCTCGTAGAGCGTTACCCCCTCGCGCCCCAGCACGTCCAACAGCGCGGACACGGCCGCCCGGGCGAGGCCGCGCCGCCGGTGGGCGGGTTCGGTGGCCACGACGTGGATCCGGGCGGCCAGCCCCTTGGGGTACTTCGGGGCCGACAGGACGGGGTGGACCAGTGCGAGCGCGCAGGCGACCAGCCCGCCGCCCGGCGCGTCAACGACGCAGCCGCGGGCATCGCCCCCGGGCTGCAACCAGGATGCGAGCTGGTCACGGCAGATGACGGGCCACTCCTCGTCGAGAGGCTCGCTCAGGACGAGCTGCGAGCGCAGCCGGGCGATCTCAGCGGCGTCGTCCGCAGTGCCCGGCCGCGGAACGGGCCTTGCCCCGGTGCCTGGTACGTCGGTGCTGTGCGTCATCGCGGGTCACCTCCATCGACCGTGCGGGAAGCGAGCACAGCGGCGCCGGCACGGCAGCGCAAGAGGGTGCGGCGCCCCCGTTCGACCAGTTCCGGGTCGCCGGTCGTGCTCCCGAAGGCGATGCCGGACACCGCGTCCAGGACCGTCTCCACCAGCAGGCGCGCCCTCTCCTCCTCCGTGAGACGCCGGCCGTACCCGTCGAAGAACGCCTCGTAGAGGTCTTCCCGGCCGTCGAAGCAGCCGAGGAGACGGACCAGATCCCGCACGGCGGACTGGGGTTCGCTGCGCTCAAAGTCGAAGACCCGCAGGGTGCCGTCATCGACCCGGCGCAGGTTGCGGAGCTGCAGATCGCCGTGGGTCACCACCGCTCCGACCGCCGGCAGCCGCACAGCACTGTCCACGACCGACCGCACGTACTCCTCGTCACCCAGCCTCAGATGCGGCCGCGCCCCTTCCAGGTGCCGCTCCAACTTCGCGTACGGGACAACTGGCGCCGTCCCGGGCGCCGCCGCCGGCAGGGGGCTCGCGTGGATGCGGGCCGTGAGCTCCCCGATCGCCCGGAACACGCGCCGCTCCTCGTCCGACGGCAGCACCATGCCGTGCAGCGGGTGGCCCTCGACGGCGGTCAGGACGATTGCCCGCAGCGTCGCGTCGGCCGCCACCAGCCGGGGACCGGCGCCCCTGAGCCCCGGCACCCACTCGCGCAAGGCTGTGACCTCCCGGCCGTGGAAACGGTCGTTCTGGTGGATCTTGACGAACCACACCCCGCCCGAAGCGTCCTGCGCTCGCCACACTCGGCTGGCGGTCTGGGCCCAGGACACGTCCGTCCAGGCGGTGATCCGGCCGACCGCCCGTTCGGCGAACTCCCGTACCTCCCGCCCAGGACGCGGCTCACCGCAGCCCGGGGCGGGCACGAGGCGGAGCCGGTCGACAGCCGGGCCGTGTTTGATCGGATCGCCCGGCTCCTGGAAGTGCACCGCCACGGGAACACCGGCCCGATAGGCCTCCAGCCCCGCGCGGCAGTAGGCGACCATCGGCTCCGGCAGAGCGTCGAACGCAAACCAGTCCATGGCGTCGCACACCTTGGGCTCCCTGACCTCCGGCGTCCCGGCCCAGCGGCGGACCTCGAAGAAGAACCCGACCCGCGCGCTCCCGGCTGGCGCCCGGTGGTGGACGGTGACCGCGGCACGCACGTCGTCCGGCTCCACCACCAGGCCCGTCTCCTCGTACGCCTCGCGCACGAGCGCGGTGACGACGTCCTCGAAGGGCCCGTCGACGTGACCGGACGGGAAGTGCCAGTGCCCCGCGGCATAGACGGTCCCGGCGCGCCGCGACAGCAGCACCTCCGGCCCCTTGTCCCCCTCTCGGACGGCGATCAAGTGCACGTCCACCGGCACCGCGTGCCGCTCGCCGCCGCTCACCGGGCACCTCCCGGCCGACGGGCGAGCAGGACGTCGAACACCCCGTCCTCGACGAGCCCGCCCTCCGCTGCCGCGTGCCGTTCCAGTAGTGCCTGGGCCTCGGCCTCGAACCGGGGATGCCGGTCGCCGAAGAGGGCGGGGCGGGCGAAGCTGGTGCTGCGCAGGTAGCCGATCACCTTGTCCGGGGTCCACACGCGGCGGAGCGGGAAGTGGTGCTCCTCGACGTCGCTGAACGGGGACTCGGCCAGGTCGTCTTCGTACCGGCGGCCCGGCTCTGCGTAGGCCCCAGTGGTTCCGGCCCGGCGTTCAGCGCCGAGGTAGGACTGGATCAGCTCCCGCAGCGCTGTCGTCCACGGCGCCGGATGGGTCCAGAGGCTGCCGTCGCCCATGATCGCCAGCGTGGCGCCGGGGGAGGTGACACGGTCGGCCATGGCCAGGACGGCCGGGCGGTCCATCCAGTTTCTCTGAACTAACAAACTCGGCTCCAACTACTTGGTGGCGATGAGATGAGGGACGGTTCATCCGCCGGCTCTCAGCGGCAGGAACCCAGTCGGCTACTCTGCTCACTCATCAGAGTGGGGGGGGCGACCCGCTGGGACGAGCGGTGCAAGCGGCTGAGGGGGCGACGTATGGCGATAAGAGATGGATTGCTCTCTGAGCTCTCGATCCATGGCTACGCGGTGCTCGACGGAGTTGACCCGACAGATGTGGCCGTCAGCTTGGGCCGTGCGGGCAGCGGTGAACTCCTAGTACCGCAGGAGGCAGGTAGCGCTCGTCGTTCCTGGTCCCTTTCCGGCGTATACGGCCTGGGAGCGTTCCCCTGGCATACCGATGCTGCGATCTCGGTGAACCCTCCACGGTGGTTGGTACTTACGGCCCGGGAGCTCTCTGAACCAACCTGGACAGAGGTCTTGCGGCCTGCTGAGAATCTTGTCTCGGCTCTGCGGCGCACGGTGCTGCGGTGTACGGACGGAAAAGGACGCACTCGGTACCTGCCCGCGGCGGTCCCTGAATCAGATGAACTGTTTCGAATCAGGTGGGATCCGCGAACCTGCAAGCCGCTCTCAGATTTGGCTGTTGCCGATGTCGAAGCTGTAACACCCACTGCACGGGTGACTTGGCAGAAGGATCGCGTGCTGGTTCTCGACAACGCCATCGTGATGCATAGGAGACCAGCCGTCCCTTCGGGAACGCGGCGATCGATCGAGCGCGTATATGTCTGGAGTCGTTGATGTGGTCTTATGATGCGCTTCTCGGGAAAGCTGGCGCATATTTCAATCGCGCAGAGGAACACCCCAGGGCTGACGGAGAGGTATTCGCTTTTTGGCTCCTTCTCGGACTTGAATTCCTGTTGCGGGCGCCGCTGGCGAGGGTTCACCCTACTCTGCTCGCCGATCCCGATGGCACGGCCATTCTCCACGCTGCAGGATTTCCTCCGAAGCCTGCACAGCCTGGGGCTAAGCCTCCCAAGGATCCGAAGTCGATTGCCACGCACACGGTAATCTCTAGACTCGGTGTAGTGATCGAGGAATTCACGAAGGAGCGCCAAGATGAGGCGACCTTCCTCACGAACTTGCGCAATCGGGAGCTGCATACCGGCGATGCGGCACTGTCCCTCGATTCGTCGGTTTGGTTGCCACGCTTCACTCGGGTGACGACGGTGGTGTGTGAGCATTTGGGCCTCGAACCTTCCGACTTGCTCGGTGCGGAGATCGTACAGCTCGGTCAACAGTTGGTCGACGATGAGGGCAAGCGTCTGGAACATGAAGTAAAGAAGCGAATTGAAGCCTGCGCCGCCGCCTTCGCCGACCTGACCGATGACCTCGTATCCACTCGTCGAGCAGCTGCTCGCCCTGGCGAAAAGGGAATCTTGGATCACGTCGTGGAATGCCCCGCCTGCCGGTCAAGAGTGTGGCCCTCCTTGGAGGCGGTTCGGCGAACGAATGAGCGCATCGAGTCCTACGGCATCTACGCGGATGTCATCTCGGTTGCGACAGGGCTCTCATGCCAGGTGTGTGGTCTCGTGTTGAACGGAACAGCAGAGATCAAAAGCGCGGGCCTGCCTCAGCAATACACACATGAAGAGGAGGAGACTTTCGAAGAGCGGTTCCTCGACACATACGAACCTGACTACGGAAATGACTGAGTGCTCGCACTTCGACTCCTTCAGGACGGGTCTGGATGGCGTCGGGGCGGGATCACGGGCATGCCGAGGTTGATCTGGCGGGTCATGCTGGCGAGCTTCTGCTCGGCCGCGGCGATGGTGATCTCCAGCCCTTCGACCTCGCCGAGCCAGCCGCGTTCGTGGGCCTCGGCCAGGCGTTCGCGGAGGTTGACGATGATCTCGTCGAGCCGACGCTTCTGGGCTGGATCCGGTTGCAGGAGCGGGCACCGCAGGCCCCGTTGACTGAACGAACCCTAGAGATTGCCCAGTTCAGTGGTCGGATGGAGTCATCGGGCACTACGGTCACCGGTCGTGATGAACGATGCTCCCCGACGAGATTTGGCGGCCCTGGTGGTTCCCCGGTGGGGTCGGCTGCTGGAGACCGGCGACCGGTACGAGCCCTACCGGCTGATCGATCCCGACGGAGCGGCCGTCGAGGCGGTCGCCGCCTACTTCCAGGAGTTGCTGGCCGCGGGGAAAGCGCCGTCAACGGTTCGTTCCTACGGGATGGATCTGTTGCGGTGGTGGCGGTTCCTGCAGGCCGTGGACATTCCCTGGGACCGGGCGACCCGTCGGGAGGCCCGGGACTTCAGCTGCTGGATCCAAGAGACCGTCAAACCCAAGAAGATAAAGGCCCAGGGCCCGCAAGCGGTACGGGGGGCCGGTGCTGCGAACCCGGTGACCGGGAAGTCGTCGACCGGATCCGGATACGCTCCGGCCACCGTCGTACACAGCGAGACGGTCCTGCGCCGGTTCTACGATGTGCACCGCGATGCGGGGACGGGCCCGCTGCTCAACCCGTTCCCGCTGGATCTGTCCCGCCGCTCCGGGCGGGCTCACGCCCACCACAATCCGATGGACGGCTGGAGGCCCGAGCGGGTGGGCCGCTACCGGCCGAGCCTGCCGCGGCGCGCGTAGGTGTCGGACGGCCGAGTTCCGCAGGTCGGTGAGGCGAGCGGGGACCGCCGCCGCTGTTCGAATCCGGGGCGATGAGTGGGGGCGGGCTCAGTGTTCATGGTGTGCTCTCCGTCTGGGCGGTTGGTTGGTACTGGTGCTCTAAGAACGCGCCGAATCCGAGGTCGTAACGGCCCCGGACGGGCGAATGTCTCGAACGTGAATGCGATCCTGGCCTCTCGGGCAAGGGCTGCCTGCCTGGTCGCTTTTGAACTCACACGTTCGAGTGGTTGGCGACGTGTGTCACCCGGTCAGGGGCTTGCGCGGTCCTTCCGCAGACCCGGAGCAGGAGTGGGATGGTGTGTGTGGCGGCGGATCATGTCCAGGCCCTGCTGGAAGGTGACCGGGGTCTCCGAGAGGTTGAGCCGCAGGAGCTGGCCGTCCGGATACAGCGCGTCCCAGGCGGCGGAGGTCCCGCCGTGGACGACGGTCGGGTTGAGCCGCAGCCCCGCTCGCCCGCACCGCGCCACCCAGGGCAGGAAGCCGTCCTGCGGGGTATTGAGTTCGGCGAACGCGGAGCAGCCCGCGGCCGGCTCCATGCCCCGGGAGGCGCCGCGAGGGAGCGGCCGAGCCAGCCATGTTTGCTGACGAGCCACCGCAGGGCCTGGGTGTCGGCGAGCGCGGCGTTGCGGGCGGTCGTAACGTTCTCTGGCGTGGCTGCCTTGCGGACGTGCGCTGGTGATCTCCATGTCCGGCGCGCGGCCTGAACCCGGCTGATGAGGTCCTGCGCGATGTCCGTGCGGCCAGGGGCCGGGGTCTCACTGCTCATGAGGTGTCTGCCGAACTCGCTGAGGTCGTGTGCTGGTAGCCCCTGGAGCGCATGGTGACGCCGTTGGTCGTCAGCAGGCGGTGGATAGCCCCATAGGAGCGGCCCGTCTCCTCGCAGATGCTGCGGATGGACTTGGTCTTGTAGGCCTTGATGACGGCTGCGGTGAATAGTGCGGCGTCCTTGCCCGTTATCCGTTGGCCCTTGGGGATCCGGCGCAGGCCGGCGCTCGTCGGTGGGCCGAGCGGTTCGTCCATCGGCTGGGCCGCGGTGGTGGTGAAGCTCATGGGTAACTCCCTCTGACGTGGTGGCAGATGTTGGGCTGGGTGTGGGCCGGGGCGAGGAAGCTGCGGCGGGCCCGGAGGATGGCGAGGGTGTGGGCGTAGGGCTGCTGTCGGCCTGGGAGACCGCGACGGCGCCGTGGGTCTCGCCTGTGTCCAGCACCGCGAGGAGCCGGACCCGCTGCGGGTGGATCTGGCGGTCGCAGGGTAAGGGCAGTCCGCTGCTCAGAGTTCGGTGTGGACACGGCTGCCGACACGTGCGGGGCACGGGGGCATGTCGTCCTCCGGACCGGGCAGGGGCTGAGGCCGGGGTGTGAAGGAGGCGGACGGCGCGTCGGCATGGTTCTCGGGTGTCTGTCGCGGCTCTGGGCTGCTGGAGGCTTTGGTCATGGTCGACACCGTGGGGCGGAGAACCGGGGGAGAGGTCTGTGTGTTCCAGTACCGAATGGGGTCTCTGCCCTATCAAGGCTGCAGCACCCCCCCACGCTGGCAGTGTCGGGCACACAAAGTGTCCCCTGGGGTTGAGGGAGTACAGGGCCCCTTCCTCCTTAAGGACGTCAAGTGCCTGTCTGACCAGCCATTTTCGGGCGTTAAATTCGGCAGCGAGCTGCGCCACACTCGGTATCCGTTGACCAGGTGGGTATGTGCAGTCGGCAATCCGCTTCCTGATCGCCGTAGTGATGCGCTCGACTGTGTCCCGGTTCGAACCCGGCTTGGGCCATGTCTCGCATGGACCCTCGCTCTTTCGCGCCAGGACATCGGGGCCTACTGGCGGATTCAGCGGATCGAGGACCACCGTCCCGCGCCCACGCCCGGGAACGCCGACCAGGTACCCCTCTGCCGTCAGTACTCGGCAGGCATTATCGACTGTAGATCGGCTGACGCCGAGTTCATCCGCAATGAGTCGGCGCGCAGGAAGCACCGAACCCACTGGGTAGGTGTCGTCCTTGATGCGACTGCGGATCACAGCAGTGGTCCGGTCCCGCAGTGCTCTTTTGTCCGTCGCAGACACGATCCCCGGGTGCGGGGGTGAGTCCGCAGGGGCGAGCAGCGCCTTCAGGAGCCCCGGTTTGCTATCGGTTCTCATTTGTACAACTCCCTGCCTCGGAACGGGTATGCGTCACTGCCGGGTCCGCATCCCACCGCGTGTCCCCAGCGGTGGGCAGGGCTCGCGGAGGGGCCTGCGGCTCGCGGAAGGGCTCGCGGCAGTCGCAACTCCCGCGTCTCCAGCCGATGGATGTGTCGCCGGCGGGCGCGCTGGTCACCTCAGCGTGGCCCCCAGAGGCTCCAATCCGCGGCCATGTGTCGCGGGTCACTGACACCAGCACGGTGACCAGAACGGCCATCAAGATCACGGCGAGGCAGCCGCCGATGTCGCGGAGTGTTGACAGCAGCGGGCCCTGTGCCCAGGTCCGTCCGCTGGCCTGCGCCTGCACGTACATCGCCTGCTGCGGGGGGTCGGACACCAACTTGCGACGGAGGAAGTCGGCGATGACAGATGGTGCGTAGCCGAAGTACTTGCCGCGCTCTGTGTCGTCCCAGGGCTGGCGAGGTCCCCAGTTGACGGTGTGACAGGTGTTGCGGCGGGCCGACAAGCCGAGCCGGACGCGCGGGAATCCGGGTTGGCCTCGTAGGGCCGCCCAGACCAGTACGGCGTCGGTCATGGTGTCCACCGACAGGTAGCCGCCGCTGCGGCTTCCACCGGTGGGGACCGCAAGGAGGACGGCGTTGCCCACCCTCACACCGACCGCGCAGTCGAGGAGGACTGGCTCAGCGAGGCGTTCTCGGAACCAGGCGTAGTCCTCAGCACACTCCTCGGGTGAGGGGCGGCAGAGCGGAGCGCCGATTTGCGCGAGCGGGAGACGGGACATGTGAAGTGAGGGCCTTGTGTCCGGGGCATTAGTCATGCCGTCCGGGTGAGCGGATGGTTGAGGATGTCGGTGAGGCTGTTTCGGCCCATGCGTAGTAGGACCGTGTGGTGGTCGGACAGGCCCTTCATGTCGACGACCGCGACCGTGCGGTTGTGGGGGCTCCACGGCTGTTGGGAGTCCGACGTGGCGAACGGCGAGCTGTGCAGGGGAGGATCGGTCAGGTGAAGCTCGGCTGTGGCGGGCCGTCTCGGTTGTGTCATCGCGCGGCTGCCTGCTCAGCTCGTGGGCCGTAGGCGGTGGTGAGAGGGACCGCGCAGTGGATCATTGCGGCGAGGCCGGGTGTCGCGGTAGCCGCCAGCCGCAGCCGCGCCACCCGCTGGCCCTCCGGTCGTCGGCCAGAGCCGAGTACCTCCCACCCGAGGTCACGCAGATGGCTGAGGAGACGGCCAACAGCGCGGTCGTCGCTGGCGTGCCACCTCGGCGCCTCGGCGTACACCCACGGTGTTTGCAGACGGTCTGCGTAGTCGCGCAGCCACATCGTCATCCGCCATCCGGTCCGTCCGTCACGGTCGGGCGCGGTGTGGGCGAGTGACACAAGCAGCCCCGGTTCGGAATCGTCGCCACCCCAGTGCCGCAGGTCGTGGTGCCGGTGCAGTACGAGGCATCCGGCCAGGACCGCTTCGGCGTCGTTTTCGTACAGTCCCACAGCCTCGGTCTGGTCCTCCCGGAAGACGGCCGGGGCGTGGGGATAGGGCGGGGCGATGTGTAGGGCGGCGAGCGCGTGGATGCGGTCTTCGACGAGAGCAGCGGCCTCGGCGCGGGCAGCGGGTGTGAGGAGCGGACGTACTTCGTAGGCCGGTCGGTCCGCACCCTGGCCGCCGTGCCACGTGGTGGCCGCGGCGGTCGCCTTCACTGCGCGGCTCCCGTGGCTGCGGCCTGCTCTGTCGGACCTTTTTCCTGAGCAGGACCACCGAGGAGCTTCCAGGTGTGGGCGAGGCCCACCAGGTGTGCAGTGTTGTCCGCGCAGGCCTTGGCCAGGAGGAAGTCGATGTCGGCACGTACATCGCGGGCGGAGACGCCGATGGCCGCGCCGATGTCCGTGTTGCGGGAGTGCCGGGTGAGGGCGTGCAGGAGCCGTTGCTCGTTCTCGCTGAGGCGCGGAGCTGGCCTGCGGCACGCGGGCGGGTCGACATGCCGGGCGGTGAGGAGCGTGTGCACGAGCACTGCGCGGGAGGCTCCGGGCGGACAGCCCACGTGTCTGCGGGCCGCCTGGAGCTGACTCTTCACCCCGTGCACGGACAGGTACAGGTGCGCGGCGATCGCGGCGTTGGTGGCACCGTAAATGAGGCGTGCGGCAACACGTTTGGCCGCTGGGGTCAGGGGTGCGATGGGATCGGCGGTCATGGTGGTCATCTGAGGTCCTGGCGGAATGGAGGTCAGGCGGCCGGCTGGCCGAGGTGGACGGGGAGACCCTGGTGGCCGTTGGAGATGAAGCTGGGCAGCGGTTGGAGCTGGTCGGCCTCAACGGCGAGCCGCATGTTGGGGAATCGGGTGAAGAGGGCGTCGAGTGCGATGCGTGCCTCGATGCGGGCGAGTTCGGCGCCCAGGCACATATGGGCGCCGTGGCCGAAGGCCAGGTGCTGGTGGGCGGTGGGGCGGCTGGGGTCGAAGCGGTCGGCATCGGGACCGTGGATGCCGGGGTCGCGGCCGGCGGCAGCGTAGTTGATCACCAGGGCGTCGCCCTGTGCGAAGGTGATGCCGGTGGGTTCGTCGGTGACGTCGCGTACGGCGAAGCGCATGATGATCGTCGCTATGGGTGCTTCCAGCCGCAGCGCCTCGTCGACGACCTGCTCCCAGGGGGTGTGGCCGGAGGTGGCCTGGTGGAGTTGGTCGGGGTGGGTGAGCAGGTTGGTGACGGCGTGGTCGAGGAGGCTGACGGTCGTCTCATGGCCGGCGCCGATGAGGAGGACGAAGCTGTCGGCGAGTTCCTGGTCGCTCAGTTCCCCCTCCGCGTGTGCGGCGACGAGGGCGCTGGTCACGTCGTCGCCGGGCGTCTTGCGCTTGCGGTCTACGAGCTGCCAGATCAGCTCGTAGACGCGCTGGCCGGCTGCCGCGGCGGCTTCGGGGGTGGCGTTGGTGACGAAGAGCGCTCCGACGGCGTCGCGGAAGTCGTCGTGCAGGTCGTCGGGCACGCCGAGCAGGACGTTGACGACCAGCAGCGGCAGGCGCCAGGCGAACTTCTCACGCAAGTCCACTACTTGATCAGGGCCGGCGGCTGCGACCTCGTCCAGGAGGGTGCGGGCGATCTCCTCGATCTGCGGTATGAGCGCCCGCACGCGGCGGGTGGCGAACGCCGTGGCCAAGGGGCGGCGCAGTCGGCGGTGCTCGGTGCCGTAGGAGGACAGGGCGTTGCGGACGTCGACCCAGATCCGCAGCGGCCAGGTTTCAGGGATCTCGCCGTTGATGTAGGCGGGCCAGTGCTGGTGGGCGTCCTTGGAGATGTCGGGGTGGGTGAGCAGGCGGCGTATGAGGCCGGGGTCGGTGATGGACCAAGCGGGGATGGGGGTGTCGCCGGGCAGCAGGACGCGGGTGGCCGGACCGTGGTCGCGCAGGGCGGCGGCTTCGCCGTGGATGTCGGAACCGGTCCCGTCCAGACGGTAGGGACAGTCGGTGAGAGGGCTCTGGGACGTGGGCTTGGGTGTGGCGGGCATGGCGGTCACCTTCCGGTGGGTGCGGGAGCGGGATGGAAGTGCACGGGGAGCGAGGCGGGGCCGGCCAGGAAGGTGCCGGGCAGGTTCACCACGTCGACGGCGGGGACGGCGAGCGCGAGGCCGGGCAAGCGGTCGAGGAGGCGTTCGACGGCGGTCTCGGAGATGACGCGGGCCAGCCCTGGGGCCGGGCAGGCGTGAACGCCTGCACTGAAGGCCAGGTGACCGCGGTTCCCGGCGTGCTGGCCGGTATCGACAGCCACCTGCGGGTCGCTGTTGGCGGCGGCGAAGGAGACGAGGATCGGGTAGCCGGGGCGGACAATGACACCTTCGACATACTGAGGGCCCTGGGCGTACAGCGGGGAGTAGTTCGGCACGGGCGGCTCGTCCCAGAGCACCTCTTCGAGGGCGGCAGCGACTGGGGTGGCACCGGTGTACACACTGCCGGCGAATCGCTCGCTGGCGAGGAAGTGCTGGATGCCGCGGCCGATGTGCTTGGCGGTCGGCGGGGCCGCCGCGCCGAACAGGAGCAGCAGCGTCTGCACGAGTTCGCCGTCGCTGAGCCTGGCCTGGATCAGGTAACTGACGATGTCGCGGCCGGGCTGGACCCGCTTGAGCTGGACCAGCTCCAGACAGGCTCCCTCGAGCGCGGCGTTGGCCTGCGCCGCGTCGTCCCCGGCGGCGAACAAGCGGGTGACGAACTGGATGATCCGCTCTCCGTGCTCGGGCGGGCAGCCGAACAGCTCGATGACGGTGAGCATCGGCAGCGGATCGGCGTACTGGGCTACGAGATCGGCCTGTCCGGCCGGGCAGAAGGCGTCGATCAGCGTGTCGGCGACACGGGCGACGGTGTCGGCGAGCGCGTAGGTGTCGATGCGGGCGAGCGCACCGGTGATGGCGCCCCGCAGCCGCTGGTGCTCCGCGCCGTCCTTCCACAGCGCGTTGTCCCGAGGCATCATCATCTGCCGCGCCGGGCTGTCCGCCGGAATCTGCCCGCTGCGCAGAGCCTCCCAGTGATAGGTGGGGTCCTTGTGGAACAGCGCGGGGGTGTGGCGCAGCAGGTAGAGGCAGGCCCGGTAGGTGACGGCGAGGTAGCCGAAGACGCCGGGGGAGATCTCGACGGGCACGACCGGACCGATGTCGCGCAGCCGACGGTAGGCGGCCTGCGGGTCGGCGTCGAAGACCGGGCCATAGATCGGCAGGGGCTGCTGGGGCGGCGGGGTGTGCCCGCGCACGGGGCACTGGGCGGCATCAGAGGCGTGGCGGGCGGTCATCGGGCGGACTCCGGCGTCAGGAGGTGGCGGATGAGGACGATCAGCGCGTTGCGGGAACTCGTCGGCTCGCGGGCGTCGCAGGTGACCAGCGGTGTCGTCTCGGCGAGGTCCATGACCTGCCGCAGCCGCGGCTCCGGATGGACCGGCGCGTCGTCGAAGGCGTTGACGGCGACCGCGTACGGCAGGTGGAGCTGTTCGACGAGCTCGAGGATGGGGTAGGTCTCGTGCAGGCGGCGGGTGTCGGTGAGGACGAGCGCGCCCAGTGCGCCGTACGCGAGATCCTTGAGGATGGTGAAGAAGCGGGGCTGTCCGGGGGCTCCGAAGAGGTAGAGGACCAGGTCGTCGGCGAGGTGGAGTCGGCCGAAGTCCATCGCCACGGTCGTGGTGGTCTTCTGCGGCAGGTGAGCGTGGTCGTCGATGCCTTCGCCGGCGCTGGTCATCACCTCTTCGGTGCTGACGGGCGCGATCTGGGACAGGCCGCGAACGAACGTCGTTTTGCCCGCGCCGAAGTGCCCGGCGATCAGGACCTTCGCGGTGCGCTCGTCCCCGCGCAGTATCGGGGGCTTAGAGCCGTTGAAGCCCGGCAAGGACATCCTCCAGCAGCTGTCGGGTGGGGTCGGCGGCGTCGGTGATGCGCTGCCGGGTGGAGATGTGGCCCGCCTCCATGAGGTCGGCGAGCAGAATCCGCATCACGCTCACCGGCAGCCCGAGAAGGGCACCGAGCTCGACGACCGACTGGGAGCTGTGGGACAGCGCCTCGAGGATCGTCAGCTGCTCGGGGTTGAGCGTGCCGCGGTTGAGGTGGGAGGAGGACGCGGCGAGGCTGATCAGCGTGACGTGGTCGAAATGGTTGCGGCTGGGCTGTGACCGGCCGCCGGTGACCACGTAGGTCCGCACGAGCCGGTCATCGCCGCGCCCCGCCGGGCTCATCCCCGCTCGTCCTCACCCTTGCGGGGAGCGACGCCCAGCGCCGGTCCCAGCCTCTCGACGACCTTCGCCATCCGGTCCGAGAAGGCGACAATGTCCACGTCGGCCTGCGCGGACGCCACCAGGTAGGAGCGGTCGCTGGCAGCGATGATGAAGAGGTAGCCGCCGCGGTACTGGATCATTGTCTGCTGCCAGGGGGTGACGTCGTCGCCCACGAACGTCGCGGCGTTGCGGCTGAGGGACTGCATGCCGGAGGCGGTCGCGGAGATGTGGTCGGCGAGTTCGTCGGTGACGTCGCGGGAGGCGGTCATACGCAGGCCATCGGCGGAGAGCACCACAGCGTTTTGGGCGCTGGGGAAGTCGACGAGGTCGTCGAGGATCCAGGCCAAGTCGGCACGGGGGGTCATGAGTTCAGCTCCTGGGAGGTCGGATGGTGGGCGGATCGGGTGCCGTGGGCGAACGCGGCCAAGCCGTGGCCGGCGCGCGGCGGCGGGGGTTCGGAGTCGGACGCAGCCTGAACCGGGGATGTGACGGCGCCGCGGCGACGTACGGGCAGGCCGTCCTCGGCCACCGGGTAGGGGGACTGGTGCTGTGCCGTGGATGCGGTGGGCGCCGGTTCAGCGGTGTCGGGTCGGTGCGTCGTGTGCTGGGGCTCCTGGTCGGGGGGCGGGGCGAGCATGGTGCGAGGCACCTGCACCACGGCCCGCGTTCCGCCGTAGCGGGAGTGCTCGATGTCCAGGCTGACCCGGAAGCCGTAACGGCCGGCCAGGACGCCGACGCCGTGAAGGCCGAACGCGGCCGGGTTGCTCAGCCCGGTGAACTCCACCGGGTACTGGCCAGACACGCGCCGCTGCGCTTCGTGGAGGACCTCCGGCGTCATTCCGGGACCGGCGTCGTGGATCTCGACGCTCACGCCGTTGTGGGTCTCCACGAAGGACACCTCGACCGGGGTCGTCGGCGCGCTGTGGCGGGCGGCGTTGTCCAGCAGCTCGGCCAGCAGCAGCACCAGGGGCTCCACGTAGCGGCCGGCGACGTAGAGAGGGCGGGCGGGGGGCACTTGGACGCGAGGGAAGTCACGGATCCGCGAGATGCCTCCGCGTACCGCGTCGAGCAGCGGTACGCCGTCTCGCTGGCGGCCGGGCCACATGCCGGTCAGCACGCCGTGGACCTGCAGCCGCCTGGTCAGCTGGCTCGCGGCGTGGTCGATCGGCTGGACCAGCTCCAGCGTCTTGTGATCGTGTCCTGCTTCGAGGAGCTTGGTGATGGCAGCCTGGAGTTCGTAGCTCAGCGGCTGCACGGATCGGGTCGCCGCCTGAACCGCCACTCTTGCCGCGCCCTCGGACCGCGTGGCGGCCTCGGACAATGCCGTGGCAACCTGCTCCAGCACCACCTGGTGGGCTCGGTCGGTGTCCGTGCCGGCCAGCGCCTGGTGGAGAAGGGCACCGACCGAGGTCGGATCGCCATCTCCGTGCTGCATGGCGTAGATGAGACCCGGCAGCCGGGAGGCGGCCAGGTGTTGGGCCTCCTCGCCTTGGGCCGAGGCCCGCTGTTCGGCCTTGGTGGCCCGTCGGTTGGCGGCGCCGGCGGCCCTGCGGTGCCGTGCGGCCGACCTGGCGAAGTGGACTGCGGTGCCACCGGCGGCAGCAACAGCGGCGTACGGCGCCAGGATGAGAGCTTCCTGGAGAAAGGGGGTCATCGGATCCTCGCGGGCGTGCGGTCGGCGGACTGGGGCGGCAGGTGCTGGAGGCGCCGCGGCGGCGAGCCTGTGTACGGAACCGCTGGGGTGGCGCTCACGCGGCGATCACCGGCGTGGCCGCCTTCTGGCGCACCTCCTGCAGCAGAACGGCGCTGTTGGCGAGCCCGAGCATCGAGTACGCCTGCGGGAAGTTCCCCAGCTGCCGCTGGGCGGCCGGGTCGTACTCCTCGGCGAGCAGGCCCAGGTCACTGCGCAGCGTCAGCAACTGCTCGAACAGGTCCTCGGCCTCCTCCAGGCGACCGGTGAGGGCGAGCGCGTCGACCAGCCAGAACGAGCACAGCAGGAACGCGCCCTCGTCCCCTGAGAAGCCGTCCATGCCCACCTGTCGGCCGTCCGTGCGGTAGCGGTGGACCAGGACACCGTCGGAGGCGAGCTCCCTGCGCACAGCGTCGACCGTGCCAATCACCCGCGGGTCATTGGCCGGCAGGAACCCGGTCTGCGGAAGGAGTAGGAGCGAGGCGTCCAACTTCTTGGAACCGTAGGACTGCGTGAACGTGTTGCGCTTCTCGTCGTAGGCCCGTGCACACACCTTGGCGTGGATCTCCGAACGCAGAGCCACCAGGGCCTCCAGGTCGGCGGCGAGCACGCCCTGTTCGATGAGGCGGACCGCGCGGTCGACGGCCACCCAGCACATGATCTTGGAGTGGGTGAAGTGCCGGCGCCCGCCGCGGACCTCCCAGATCGAGTCGTCCGGCTCGTGCCAGTGCCGGCGGACGTAGTCGATGAGCTTCATGATCAGCTTCTCGGTGTTCTCGCACCGGGCGACACCGAGCTCGTGCGCCAAGGCCAGTGTCTCGATGACCTCGCCGGGTACGTCCAGCTGTAGCTGGTCAACCGCGTTGTTGCCGATCCGGACCGGGCTGGAGTTCTCGTATCCGGGCAGCCAGTTCAGCTCCCGCTCGGGCATCTCACGGCGGCCGTCGAGGCGGTACATGATCTGCAGGTTCTCCGGGTCGCCGCCGATCGTGCGCAGCAGCCAGTGCCGCCACGCGACCGCTTCGTCTCGGCATCCCGTCCGCAGCAGCGCGGACAGCGTGACCGCCGTGTCTCGCAGCCATACGTAGCGGTAGTCGAAGTTGCGTACCCCTCCAAGGTCCTCGGGCAGGGAGGTGGTCGGCGCGGCCACGATCCCGCCAGTGGGGGCATGGGTGAGTGCTTTCAGCGTGATCAGAGACCGAACGACCGGATCGCGGTACGGACCGTCGTAGACCAGGTGGCCCGCCCACGTCTCCCAGAAAGCGGCCGTCTCCTTCAGTGCCGCCTCGGCGTCCGGAACCTCGGGCGCGGGAGCGTGGGACGGCTGCCAACCCATGGTGAAGGCCACCCAGGTGCCAGCCGTGATGGTGAAGCAGTGGTGGACGGCACCGTCTTTCTCCTCACCCGGCACGGACGTGTCGAGCCACAGCGCGTCGGGACCGGAGACCGCAGCCGTTCGCCCGTCCTTGTCGTAGATCCACGGCACCAGCCGGCCGTAGCCGAAGCGTGGGGCGAGCGTCGAGGTCATCTCCACCGTGCCGGTGACGCCCTCGACGATCCGGATCAGCTGCGGGCCGTGCCCGTCACGGGGCGGCATGAAGTCGAGGACGCGGACCGTGCCGGTCTTGGTGTCCCACTCGGACTCGACGATGAGGCTGTCGCCCACGTAGCGGCGCCGGTCCGCATACGGCGCGGGTACACCGGCCGCGACGGTGGGGGCTATCCGCCAGGACCCGTGCTCGTCGGTGCCGAGCAGACCGGCGAAGACCGCGGCCGAGTCGAAGCGCGACAGACACAGCCAGTCGACGCTTCCGTCTCGGCAGACCAGAGCCGCGGTCTGCATGTCTCCGATGAGCGCATAGTCCTCGATGCGCGGTCGGCGAACGGCCGGAGGGTGGGTGAGAGGCGGCAGGGTGGTCATGAGGTGCGGTCTCCAAGCGAGGCGAGGATGGCGTAGGCGTGCGAGGGGTCCCAGTACGGGTGCAAGCGAGGAGGATGGCGCCAGGAGGCGGTGGTCACTGATCCGTCCGCCTCCGGCGGAGTCCAGGAGCGGGGCAGATCGCGGATCTGCTGCCCGGGGCGGGGCCGGAAGCCGATGCCCGCCCTCGCGTAGAGGCGGGTGAGAGAGACCATCGCCTCGGGTGCCATGTCCGTGGTGGCGTGGATGACGGACAGCACGGAGCCGGACGGCAACCACGACCTCAACGCCGTCAGGACGGTGTGCGCCGTCTCGTCGCCGGTCCACGGCAGGACGTCGTGCAGCAGCACCCCGATCGGACGGTCGTGGTCGAACCGCGCGATCGGTCCGGCAGCCATAAGGGCCGGCGTGTCCTCGAGATCCGTCCGCAACGACGCCGCGCCGTGCCGCTCGGCCAGGACCATCCGCGCGTGGGCCTCCACCCCAGGGTCGGCGTCGACGTACCCCATGCGGCGCACCTCGTCGGGTACGTTGCGGTTGTCGTCGTGCGGCAGGCCGCATCCCAGGTCGATGACCTGGTCGATGCCGTACTCCAGCGTGAGGCAGTTGACAACCCGTGGACCGTGTGCGCGGTTGACGCGCACGCTGGCCGCCAGCCACGGCGCCGCCGCGATCAGGTTGCGAGCGAAATCTCGGTCCGGGAGGTAGTTGTCGGTACCGCCGTCGAGATGGTCCTGCACCCGAGCGACGGTCGGTCTCTTGAAATAACCGTCGGGGAACCCGGAGGTCATGCGCTCACCCCCACACGCGCACGAGCGTGACCAGCACCCGGGTCGTTGTGGCCCGCGCTGTCGGGACGCCGGTCCCGGACGCGGCGGGCAAAGGCCGCCTCGTCGAGAGCAAGCAGCCTGCTCATGGGCTCCTCTGACGATGTGGCACCAAGCAGGACAGCGAGCAGCCGGGCGATGGTGGTCATGAGGCGGCCCTCCGCTCCATGGCCTCGGCCGCGCTCACGAGCGCCTCGTACGTCGCGTCACGGCTCCACGCAGCGCCGACGGCCTCGTGCAGACCGGCGCTGATGATTCGGGCGGCGCCGGAGCCGGTCTCGTAGGAGGGGAAGAGGCCGACTCGCACCACCAGGCGGTGTCCATGGATCGTCACCTCGGCGGCCGCGCCGACCGTGTGGATGAACCGCACCTCGCTCAGTGGCAGGATGCGGATGGTGAGGTCCTGCCGGTCAGAGCTCTCCCGGCTCACGAGATCGGCCAGATGCCGCAGCTGGCCTGCCACCGTCGCGGGGTGATCACCGCCGTCCCGGGTCAACACGGTCTCGTCTAGCAGCACGGTCCGCCGCTGCCGCTCGGCCCAGTCCACGTCGTGCACCCACGACGGCAGCCCGAGCACCGGCTCATCAGGGTCGACGCACACGCCCAGGTTCAGCACGACCTGCTGGTAGGCCTGAGTGCGCAGACCTGCAGGCACCAGCATGCAGTACTGGATGACCTCGCTCGCCGAGCGCATCACAGCGATGTGACGGGCCGTCGCCTCGTCGCAGGCCACGTCCATCCAGCAGTCGTGCGAGGCGCACCGGCCCTCACCCTGCTCCTCGTGCTCCCTGCGGTTGTAACCCTGCGGCGGCAGACTCCCCACCAGGAAGCTCGCATGGTCGTCTGCCACGCCGTAGAGCCGGAGCAGCGTGCCGAGCGCGTCCGGCCGGATGGGGGACTCAGCCCGTTCCCACCGGCTGACGGCCGATGCGGACACCCGGACGGCGCGGGCGGCGTGCTCCAGCCTCATGTACTGCCCCTCGCGCAGGCATCGCAGGTAGAGGCCCGTCACGATCCGGGCAGGCGCCTGCGGCACCTCGGCCGGTAGCGACGGAACAGCGTGAAGCATGGCGAAGAAGTCCTTTTTTGTCTGTGTGTGGGTGTTCAGGACAGGTTGTGAGGTGGGGGCGGAGCTGGGGCATCCGTCGCCGGCGGGGACAGCCGACCGGTCAGCCGGGGGCCGAGGGGCATCAGGGACTGCTCTCGGGCCGTGGTCTACGCACAGCGCGCCTCCTGATGAAGGGGGTAGTGCGTGCCAGGTGCTGTGCGCAGACGGGCGCGGGTGAGGCTGAGTGCCTCGTGTAGCGCGCCGGCCGGGGTGACCGCGGTCCGGTTCGTGCTGGGGCGGGTCACCCACAGGCCGCTACAGCCGCGATAGCCGCCGGCGCCGCAGTTCCGGGACCGGGCGGCGGGGACGCAGTCAGAGTGCGCGGCCCTCCACCGGTGGATCGTGTCGGCCTCCACCGGCACCACGAGCTGGTGATGGGTCAGGCAGTACTTCACCGGCCCGACATCCGTGCCGTCCCCAATGAGTGCGTCGATCGTGGGCAGGCCGAGCGCCATGCCCACCCGCACCGAAGCGAGGTCCGACGACAGCTCGGTGGGCGGCTGCTCACCGAGAGCGACATGCCACAGATAGTCACTACGTAAGGTCATGAGGGGTGATCTCCAGAGGGAGTGATCGGAGGCTCTGGTGCCGAGCCGTGGCGGAGGTGGCCGGCGCGGCATCAGAACGGGACAGGGCACCGCGGGTGTCAGGGGGCAAGCGCGGCGCCGACCTGGACGACAACCCAGGGAGGAGTGGGCTGCCGTCCAAGCGGTGACTCGGGTGCGGGAGGCTAGCGTCCCGCGTCCAGGTCACGCTCCCCGTGTCCGGCGGGGGCCGTATACAGGTGCCAAGCCTCGGCTTCTTGCGCAGGCCGTGGAACCGGCGGTGGGCATCCGGGGTGAGGCCTTCCGGCAGCCGCTCGCCCCATCGCACGACGTGATCGGAAGCCGTGAGCCGGTCGAAGCCCAGTCGCCCCCGCAGAGCGCAGACGAGTGCCTCGACGAAGACTGGGGCGGCCATGTCCATGGAGCCACCGCGGCGATCCGTGCTGGCCGGGATTGCCAGCAGCGGAAGACGGTGCAGCGCCACGGCCACCGAACCGAGCAGCGGGTCGGGGTACACGAGTCGGCCCTTCCAGTACTCGTAGTCGTAGGCGGCCCACGCGGGAAGAAGACGCACGCCCAGGGGCTGTCCGGCAGGCGCGGGAAGGGAGGGCATCTCATCACCGTCTCGCACGGCAGCGACCGCCGCGGCCCGAAGACGTTACCGGACGGCAGGAGGTACCCGGCGTCCTCGAAGAGGATCAGCCCGCTGCACAGCATGCTCCACCCGGCCGCGGGATAGGCGACATGGACGCAGGCCGCCAAGTGGTCGGAAGCGCCGGCGGGCGGGCACGGGGGCGAGTGTTTGTACAGAGTTCCTTCCGCGCGCAGTTCCCAGAGCACCGTTCGCACGGCCGTCGCGAACCTGGCTAGCGGCATTAGAGCCTGGGCGTGACTCTCCGGCACCAGGGCCTCATGTGCCCAGGCCACCTCCACCGTCTTGGCTACGGCGCCGTCCCGGTCGACCAGCGTGGCCGAGCGCATGTTCCCGACCAAGCTGTGGTTCTCGATCCGGCCCGCTCGCCGTCGGGACCGCGTTTGTTCCGCGGCGCTCCGGGGCGCGGGAATCAGCGCACAGGCCATGACCGCCTCAGGGATCTGGGCGCGGTGCGGAGAGGTGAGACGGCTTTCCATGATGTCCGATCTCTGCGAGCCCGGAAGAGACCGGGCGGGTGCGAGTGGGCATGGCGTACGGCGGCTTCGCCGCGTTCTCTGGCAGGGGCGGGAGGTGGAGTCCTATGGCGGCGGGATCTCCGCGGGAGGTGGATTCGTCGTCACAAGGGAGGCAGTCTGTATCCGACGGCGACGGTCAGCAGCACGGCCGGTGGTCATCGAGCACCGGCCCTTACGGTGAGCTTGCTGAGGTCGACGGCGCTACAGCCTTCGAGTGACAGCACCAGCTGCGTGGCCACGAGCCAGCGGATCGCGGGGTCGTCATAGGCGACCATCACGAGGTCGTCCCCCGGGACAGGCTGCAGGGTGCGCTGGTCGTACGGGATGCCCGCCACTCCCCAGGGCAGAGGCCGCTCGACCCACGCCGCGACGTGGTTGTGCAGGTGGGGACAGTACTTGACCGCGATGAGCGCACACGGGGGGCAAGCTGGGGCGGCGGTGGTCCGCTCCCCCTCTTCCACTGGCCGGCCGACGTCCTTGAGCACGAACAGCTGCCGCTTCGGGTCCTGCTCCAGAGTGTCGGCGCCGCAGACCTGACACAGCATCCGGCTGATCGCGCGGCGTTGGCGTAGAGCGTGGATGGTGGGGAACAGGGCCTTGCCGGAGCCGCGCGCGATGGCCTGCCGGACCCACAACACGCCATCTGCGTCTCGGTCGTACGACGTCTCGTCTGCGTAGCCGATACCTTTCCCGCTCGAGTGCCGGACGACGGCGGGCACCCGGTGCTTCTCCGAGCTCCACGCCGTCACGTACGGCACCGGAAGGCCACCCTGGACGTACCGGTTTCCGCTCATGCCGCAGCGCTCGTCGCAACGGCTGCCGGCCGACGGGGGACAATGATTTCGCCGCCAGGAAGGATCTCACCGGTGTCCTCGAAGAGGAGAACACCGTTGCACAACAACGACCATCCCTGTTCCGGGTAGGCCGTGACCATGACGGCGGCCTCGCGGTCCGTGGCCTCAGCAGACGGACAGGTGGGCTTGTGCTGGCACATGATGAGTCCTCGGAAGAAGCGGTACTGCGGGGTGCACAGAGGGAGGTGGGGATGGGACCGGCTGCCGCGGGGAAGACCTCGCCACGGCAGCCGGGAGGCGGCAGCGCTCTACGTGCCGCGCCTCGCTCCGCTCTCCCGGCGGCTGCGGCGACGAGGTAGCGCCGGGCCTCTCCGGAAGTGGACACGGAGCCCGAAGACGGGCACCAGCCGACGGCGTTCACAGGGGTGTTCTGCCGTGCCGTGGCGTTCGCCCCGTTCGTAGTCCGGTCGGTTATGACCGGTACCTCCAGTTGAGCGGCGACACGAGGTGTTGAGCGGTCTCCGTCAAGAGGAGCAGATGTATCCGCGAACCCACGTGGTCGGTCGGGGCAGGGGTGTCGAGGATGGTCGGCTGGTGCGGCATGCCCAGCTTTCAACGTCAGAGCCGGCAGCTGCGCGCGGAGTGGGGCCACCCTCTCGTCGACCTCGCTCTGACTGCGGGAAAGTGGCCAGTCGGGTTCCACCAGGATCTGGTGGATCGGGCGGGCTGCGGCACCGGACAGGGCGCCGAGAACCGACGAGACGTAAGTGATCACGGCAACCTTTCCGTGGACGGCGGAGCGAAGCAGCTGCGAATAGCGTTGCCGTTCCTCACCGTGTTCCGATAGCGAAATCGGACCCCACTTCTCCCCACTTTGACGACGCGGAGGACGGCGGAAACTCCCTTTCGTCTCCCGGAGGAGTGCGGACAATAGTGTCAAATTCGGGCGCCCAGCCCGACGTCGATGCCCTTCTGTGCGTCATCGCCACTGAAGATCGGCTTCGCCACCCCACTTCACCCCACTTCCTCGGAAGCGCTTGACTGGAATTGCGGAGACGTGGTAAGTCGGATTTGCGCGGTCGCTGAGACCCGCATCTTGGCATCTGTGCAGGTGAGGCGGTATCTGGCGCGCGGAATGGTTCTTCACTGCCAGGCGGGAGAATGGGCGACGCCCCCTTACTGAGATGCCTCGGCGTGCCCAGAGCGCGCTTATATCGCCCCTTTGTTCCCGCTCTGGTTCCCTTGGTGCGTCTCTGTGCGCCCCGGAAGTGGCCTCGGTCGTCGGTGAAGTGGGGAGAAGTGGGGACGGGTTTCGCTATCACCCGTGCCGCGCCATGCGCCACGGTATTCAGCAGGACGTCCCGTCCGTGCCCCGGGCATCGCGAATGCAGCGAGGAGTGATCCCCGTGCTTGATTCCACCAGCACTGTCTTGCCATGCGTCCATGAACGCGACGGCGGTCGCGAGATGACCCACGCTGCGATCGACCTCTATGACCTCGAAGCCCCGCAGAGCGCGGCCCGGCACATAGTTCGCACGACCCTCGCGAGGATGGCCGACAAGGCCGACGGCGAATACACGGACGACGTGGTCCTGGTGGCCGACGAACTGGTGGGCAACGCCGTCGAGCACGCGGGAGCCGCGCTCGACATCTCCCTCGACGTGTATGACTGGGGAGTGACAATCCAGGTCCGGGACAGCGGTGAAGACACCACTGCGGTGCCGGGGACGCCCCCGGCCGCCGATGACTACGATGAAGGTGGGAGAGGCCTGTTTCTGGTGGACATACTGGCGAGCGCCTGGGGAGTCCAGCGCGACAAGAAGGGGAAGCGGGTCATCGCGATCTTCCTCTACCAGGCGGGAGAAGCTGACCGATGACACTGAGCGATCTCGCGCCCCGTCGCTTGGCTCCGGACCTGAGAGTGCGACCGCTGGGCATCAGCAGCGGAACGTCCCGTTGGGCACCGACCGCCCCTCGACCCCAGGACGCAGGGCTACTCGACGGGTTGCGGCGCGCTCTGGACGTCGGCGGCGACGATGACGGAGTGCAGTTGCTCGACACGGCCGACAGCCACCGGTGCGGTCACGCCGAACGGCTGGTCGGCAAGGTCCTGAAGGAGCGCCCGGGCCACAGGGTGCAGGTCGCGAGCAAGGTCGGCCGGGTGCAGGGTTCTGCTCCGCACCCATACGCCGGCCCGCGGGTCCGCCACCAGCTTGAACAGACCCTGGAAAACCTGTACCTGGACCAGTTGGCCCTTTACACCCTGGAGTCCTACGACTTCGGGCTTGGCGACCGATACCTCGACCCGGTCGTCGAGCAGATGCGGGCCTTACGCGATCTCGGTCAGATCCGCGCTATCGGGCTACGAGGCCCAGGATCTCGGTCCTCTGAACGCTCGATACAACGCTTCCTGTACCTGTTCGACCGGATCCGCCCCGACGTGCTCTGGACGCAGGCGAGCGGGTTGCTGCCGCTGGCCGATTTCGGGGAAAGCGAAGACCTTGGCGCCTTCGCGGTGCGCCACGGCATTGGTCTGGTGATCGCCTCGCCGTTGGCACACGGCGTGCTCGCGGGAGGCTGTGTGGACCGTGCTCTGGCCGCGTGGGCGGGATCGGCGTCCGACCGTGGGGCGGTAGCGTCAGCTGTCACCCGCGGTCTTGCGCCGCTGAGCGGTCGGTTCGGCTCGTCTCCGCAGGCTCTTGCCCGGGTGGCGTTGCGATCCATCCTTCAGCGTGTGCAGAACGCCGTGCTGGTGGTCGGCCTCGGCGACGAGCAGCAGCACCGGCACGACCATGATTTCCTCGGCTGCCCACTGTCCGAGCAGGAACTCGTCTTCGTCGATGAGGTGTTCACGCGCGTGCGGAATGTGCTGTTCAAGCCTGAGGAGCGTGCTTCATTCGTGAGGGCCATCGTGTGATCTTCTGGGAGGTCGGCCTCGTTCAGAGGGCGACCCCGTCGCGGAGGTAGCGCGGAACCCCGTCGTCCAGGACCTGGAGAGCGTTGACGGCCCGGGCTCGCTGGCGCTCAGGCAACAGCGGCAGCGCTTCCGGGATCTCGAAGAAGCGGTGCTCGGAGATCTCATCGTCGACCTGCTTGAGCCTGGCGACCTGCTCGGGTGACAGGACACCAGCGTCGAAGATGAACCCGAGAAGGTCGTCCCACGGGCCATGGGGCCCGACCCAGTCGACGCAGAGAAACCGCAGATCAGCGACCGTGAGGTCGAGTTCTTCGCTGAGTTCGCGTCGAAGGGCGTCCTCGGGGGCCTCGTTGTTTTCGGCCATGCCGCCGGGCAGATCCCAGCCCGACTTGTAGGTCGGATTCACCAGTAGCAGCCTCCCGGCGTAGTCCCGGATCAGCGCGTCGGCGGCGGCACGTTTCCGGGCCTGCCGGGCATTGCCCTCGGCCAGGTATGCCTCGCGGCCGGGATCGCCTGGCATGGGTGCATCGTTCACTGCGGGCCTTCCGGGAGCGCGAGACTGCCGAGTAGCAATCTACGGTGCTGTGCCGTGATGGTCATCCGCGAGAGGAGCTCGCGGACCTCGGGAACCTGCCGGTAGGGGGCGAAATCAGTTTCCAGCGCGTCGAGTTGGCGGCTAAGGCGCAAAGACGTCACCGACTGGCTGGTGTTCAGCAGCTCCGTGCCGACCGAGCACGCCGCGTCAGGCTGACCTTGGGCGAGGAGGACTCGAGCCAGCGTGACCTGCCCAAACGCTCGGCTGCGGACACGGCTCGCATCGCGTAGCGCTAGGGCGTGCTCCGCTTCCTTGGCCGCCGCTTTCAGTGCGCCAAGATCCAGGAGGACGGAGGCCGTCTCGCTGGCGAGTGCTGCTTCGTCGAACGGAGCCACCCATCTGGACGTAGGAGCTGTCCGCGCGAGAGCCAGGGCCTCGCGTGCCGTCTCGAGAGCGCGCTGTGCCTGGGCCTCGGAGTCGAGCTGCGCCAGGGCCCGGGCCTCCATGGTGTGGAGGCGGGCCGTGAGGGTTGGTACCTGCGGGCCGTTCGCGAGGCGCCCGAGCCCGCTGCGGGCTAGGTCGGCGGCGGTGTCGACCTGATCGGTCTGCAGGGCCAAATGGCTCATGCCGGCCATCACGTTCGCGCCCGCCGTCACATCGGTCAGGCTCTGCGACAGCCGACGGGCGCGATCGAAGTGGCCGGACGCCAGGTCGTCTCGACCAGCGTCGTGGGCCATCCAGGCTGCCATTTCGGTGAGGACGACCGCCGCGCCGAAGACGGTCTCGCTGTCTTCACCGTTGTCCGCTGCGCTGAAGAGATCCGGGGCGACGACCGTGTTGAGGTAGTGCACCACAGACGTGTACACGTGCCCGCCGCCGAGCTGCCGGTCAGCGAGGCGGAATGACTCCATGGCGATCAGGTGGGGCGACATCGAGTCGCTCCCCGCCGTGGCGACCGTAGGAGTCGCCTCCGGCTCCAGCAGGCCGAAAAGCTGCTCGGCTGGTTCGCCGAACAGGTGCTCCAGGACACGGCACGTAGCTGGTCGAGGGAGGCCCTTGATCTCTCCGGCCATCCAGCGGTCCCAGGTGGACCGTCCGACGTGCACGGAGGCGAGGGAGTTGTTGCCATCGAGCTGGGCAACCTCCCTGGCCGCCCGCTTGAAGTGGATCGTGAAGGTCTCGAAGATGCGCATGCGGTGGGCCTCGACCACCTCCGGGAAGCGGATCGCCCTGCGCATCGTCATCCCCGCCTTCAGATACCTGTGCCGAAGGCGAGCAGGGGTACGTCGTACAGGTCCGCACTGCGCCGGCGCATCAGAGCCGGCCCATCGGAGTCGTCAACGACTTCGACGATGGGAATTTCGCAGATGAACTGCACCGTCGCGTCGAGCAAGTGCGACACCCGTCCCTCGGCCGACTTCGCCTTGAGGCCGGCCGCGACGTGGATGTGCGGGGCCAGGCAGTTCTTCTCGGAGTCCCAGGCGAGCGTCCCGCCGCCGAGCGCTTCGAGCGTCTCGACGGTGATCTCCTCCCACAAGGGGGCCTCGGGGTCGGCGAGAGGTCCGCACGAGCCCACCAGCCGGGCCGCGCGGAAACCACCGACGAACGTCGGGAGGTACGCAGCTCGAATGCCCTGGTCCGCGCAGAACTGCGTGAGGCCGCCCAGGAAGTCTTCCCCGTGATCAAGGGCGAGCACGAACTGCCTGCCGGTGCGGACCTGGGCGAAGCGCATGGTGGATGTCCTTTGTGCTGGGCGGTTGCGGATCAGGAGCGGTTGAGGAACGCCTTCGCGATCTCCGTGCGAGGCGTGTCGGTTGCCAGCAGGGCGGCCAGGAGCAGACGGGCCTTGTACGGGTCGAGGGTTCCCGCCCCGACAAGGCCGCGGGCAAGCAAGTCGCTCTCCGAGCCGGCGAATCCGTAAGTCGAGGTCAGGGCGGGGCCGACACCGATGCGGGAAGCGAGGACGACCGGCATCGCGGCTGCCAGCGCCTCCAACCGGCTGCACCAGTTCTCGGGGACGTGGCCGACGCCGAACGCGGCCACCACGAGGCCGGAGACCTCGTTCTCCAGGCCCTTCAGGAGCCTCCCGCTGCTACCCAGAGACGCGGTGACGATCTCCACCTGCGGCAGGGCACCGACCGGCAGCCGCAGGGGAGCGATCGGCTTCGGCAACCGGTGCAACCGAACCGACCCTTCCACCACTTGGCCGAGCGGTCCGGTGTTCGGCGATCCGAATGCTCCCGGGCTGGTCGTGTGCATCTTCCGGACATGGCGGGCGGCATGAATCTCGTCACCCAGGACGACGAGGACTCCAGCGTCCCGGGCCTCGGCACTCCCTGCGGTCTGCACGGCGGCCAGGAGGTTCGCCGGACCATCGGCTCCGGCCGACGCGGCATTGCGCATCGCGCCGGTGAAGACCACCGGCATCGCGCCCTGGTAGTAGAGGTCGGTCAGATACGAGGTCTCCTCAAGGGTGTCGGTCCCCTGCGTCACTACCACCCCGTCGAAGCCATCTCGTATGGCCCGGCTGAGCCGCTCCACGAGGCTGACGATGTCGCCGGTCGTCAGAGAGGCCCCGGGCAGCCGCCGGAAGTCCTCCACCGTGACCTCAGCGGTGTCCTGGAGGCCAGGAACAGTGCCCACCAGGTCGGAGCCGGTCAGCGTCGGCGTGACGCCGGGGGCCGCTGCGGTGCGCGTCATGGCGATGGTGCCGCCCAAGGTGAGCACCAGGACGGTGCGGTTCGGGGCACAGTATTCGGAGAACACGGAGGGCCTTTCGGACGGGGCTGCGCGGATGGCAGTCATCGGGCTAGCCGACCTTGCCAAGGAAAAGCAGGGTTTCATCCAGCGCTTCCACGGTGAGCAGACGACTGCGAGGCCGAACGAGGCCGGCCACGCCGTACTCGCCCAGAGCGTGACAGCGGGCAGTCAACCAGTGCCAGTCCAGGCCCAGGTAGTCCGCGAGAGCCCGTAGACGGCTCGCCGGATCCTCGCCCACGAGCACGTCGGCTTCCTGTGCGTCGGCGAACACGGTTGTGTAGGAACGCAGTTCTCCGCGGGACGACGTACTGCGTGCCGCCCACAGCGCACTGCCCGGTGCTCGCACCCAGTTGGCCACGACGGCCCGTTGACCGGGCACCAGAGCTACCCCGTCCACCTCCGAGTACTCCGTCCTCGACACCACCCTCACACGGATCCCACAGCGCTCCATCAGAGCGATCGCCAGCAGCAGTAAGACCCGCTCGTACTTCTCCGAGCGCGCCACCTCGGCCTCGGGCAGACAGAAGACCCGGACGGTCTGCGCTGTCGCGCCGTGGAATCGCTCAAGTGCTCGCAGGTACTCCAGCTTGTGCCTGAAGAACAGCCAGCAGGCTGCCTCTTCGCCGGTCTGCTCACGAGTCCAGAAGATCGGTACTTCCCTCGCGTCCGTCAGTTCCTGCTGGATGTGCCGGGCGCAGAACGCCGATCCCATCCAACTACTGCCGACGGTCGACAGGTCAACTAGCATCTGGCTGGGCGCTGAGCGGGGCATGGACAGGTAGGTGCCGAGAAGGTTCTGTTCGGCGTCGAGCGCCTGATCATCGGACAATAGGCCGTCATCGAGTTGGGTGAGCGCCCAGAGAATGCCGTAGGAGAGGTCGTCCAGGAGGTACGCCGAGGGGATCGACATCGGCCCGGTGACAGGCGGTCCGAGAAGAGCGGGCCTGCGAGCGGCCGCGGCATCGCGGACGTACACGTCGACGTCGTCCCGATCTTCGGCGACGCCGACAAGGAAACCGCGGCGCGCCGGCCGTAAGAACCGCTCCAGGTCACGTAGTCCGTCTTGGTCCAGCCCGTGCGGGCTGGCTTCCTCGCCTCGTCTGATGACAGGAAGAAGATGGACGGCGGCGCTGGTGCCGTCCAGGCGCTGCTGTCCGGAGATCTCCCAGATTCCGGCAGGTCCGCCAGCAGGGAGCAGCAAGGTGGACGTGGGCCAGCGTGAGCCGATCCGCGCAGCCACCGACTCCAACGCCGCTGTAGGATCGCCCGCTTCAGGCGCCAGGTTGAACAACTCCTCGGCGGTGTGTCCAAGCATGCGCTCCAGGATCTGAGCAGCCTCGCCGCGAGGGCGGCCGGACCAGGTGCCCGATGACCACCGGTCGAACGTGGTGCGTCCGACACTGGCCGTGGCCAGTCGACGATTGCCGGTCTCGCGCGCGAGTTCACGAGCGGTGGCCGCGAAGTGGACGCAGAACGCCTCCCACCCGAGAAGGCCCCGGTCTTTCAGAAGGAGGCTGAACAGCGTCCGGCGCATCGCGGAAGCTCCTCCCTGGGCGTGTACGGGCAGCGGAGCGCCTCCACGCGTGGCGACGGGCGCTGCACACTTCGTGACCATGGTTAGGATGCTCCCTAGGTCGAGCGCTTAGCAATATGGTCGAGCAAATTGCTTGACCGTATTGCTTGTAGGCGCCGCGGCGAGCCGTCAGACTGGCCACCATGCCAGAAGCGAAGACGCCGTGGTCGTTGACCCTCAGCGAAGTCGGCCTGCGCCTTGAGGACTTGCGCGAACGCCGCGGCCTCACCCAAGGCGACGTCGCCCGCCACGAAGTGCTGGCTCGCCGCGGTGTCAGGATCGACACGAGCGGGTTGAGCAGACTGGAAGGCGGAAAACGCCGCCGCGTCGCCCGCGACCTCGTCGAGGCCCTGCTCGAGGTCTACCAGGCCAACGCCACGGAAGCGTCCGAGACCCTGGCCCTCTTGAGTGCGGACACTACCCCCGCCGGCCGCCCACGCCCCGCGCTCTGGCGGCGTAACGCTCATCTGCTGGGCCCCATGCAATTCGAGGGCTTCTTGAAGATGGAGCGTCGGGCCACTGCACTGTCGAACTACGAGCGCGACATCTGGCCTGGCCTCTTCCAGATCGAGGACTACGCCTACAGCGTCATCACTCAGATGAGACCGGATCTGCGCCCCTCCGAGGTCAAGGCGCTCGTCGACGTCCGCATGGACCGCCAGCAGCAGGTATGGGAGGGCGCACTCTCGGAGTTCCGCGCCCTGGTGGACGAGCGAGTCCTAAGCTCATCCGTCGACGACCGAGCTGTGGCACGTCGACAACTGGAGCGCAGCCTGGAGGAGTCCGAGGACTCGCGAAACACCATCCGTATCCTGCCGGAGGCAGTCGGACTACATCCTGGCGCCGGAGGCCCGTTCGTCATCATGGGCTTCCCCGAGGCCGCCCGCCAGGTCGTGTGGGTGGAGACAATGGTCAGTTCGCTGTACTTCGACGAAGAAGGAGATGTGCAGCGCTACACAGCAGCTTTCACCAACCTGTGGGAGCGGGCGCTGGACCCCGACGAGACGCGCACGCGCCTCAAGAAAAAGATCAAGGAGATAGAACGGTGACAGAAAAGCCGGACCCGTCCGCATTCGACCTCACATCGGTCGACTGGTCGGTGTCCAGGTATAGCGGCGGTGGCGGAAACTGCGTGCGGGTCGCCGTCGTGGACGGGTATGTCCTGGTCGGTGACTCGCAGAACCCCGATCGGCTGCCCCACGTCTACACCCCGGCCGAGGCCAAGGCGTGGCTGCTCGGCGCGAAGGATACGGACTTCGACTTCATCCTCGATTTGTGACTTCTCCCTGAGCCACCGCACGACAACGGGCCGGCCCCACGGCAGATGGGGCTGGCCCGAACGTTTCTGCCCGATGCCAGGGCTGGGCACACAGGCATGTAGGTTTCGACTCGAAGGACAAGGTCGGGTCATGTCCCTTGTCGTGCAACGCCGTTGCATTTAGCCGTCAGGCCCGGCGTCAATGTCTCCGTCCTTGACCATCTTGAAGTCAAGTGTGTATGCCTGCACGGTGCGCGGGTGCTGGTCCCGCTGGAACCCGTACTTGCTGGCTGTCTTGCGGTAACGGGCCTTCAGGCGCTGACGGCGGTGTTCAGGAAGAAGGCCGGCCAGCACAGCCCGACCGATGGGCCCGACCAACTGCACCGTACTGTCCTGAACGACGCTCTGGGCGATGAGGATCTGATCCGCGGCGGCCTGGAACAGAACGGTGAAGCTCACCCGCTGGAAGGACAGTCCTGGCGTGGCCGTCGTGACATCGCCGGCCATGCGGACCAGCGCCTGGTAGACCGTCAGCAGCGCGAAGATCTCCTGTTCCAGGCCGGGGACACTGCGGGAACGCAGCACTCGCCCGTCCAAGATCGTGGACTTCAGCGAGAAGTAGCAGGTCTCCGCCTGCCACCGCCGGTGGTAGAGACGCAGCAGCTCGTCTGCGGGATGGCTGTCGGCATCCAGGAGGTTGGTCATCAGCCGCCACAGCTCCGTGCGCCTGCTGCCGTCGGCCAGCACGACGGTCAACCACGCCTCCACCACTCGCACCTGGATCCGCTGTCCGTTTGCCCTGGCACGGTAGCGGCGCGGCAGGACGGCGGTGAGGTAGGAGCCGTCGGGCAGCGGGCGGCGCACCGTCGGGCGCCGCTTGCGGGTGGAGCGCATCACGAATCGGGCGCCGGTGTCCTGCACGGCCTGGAGGAAGTCGAACGCGTCGTAGTAGGAGTCGGCCAGCAGGAGCATCGATGCATCCAGATGTCCCAGCAGCCGGCGCGCATAGGCGAGTTCCCCGACGCCGTCGGGGCCGAAGACCGCGCCCACCAGAGCGCGTGTGCCGCACTCCACGAGAGCCACCATGCGGACCAGCGGGTAGCCGAACGCCCGGACCCTGCCGATGTGTTTGGGGTAGCGCCAGGTCACCGCTTTCTCATCGGGAACGGACAGGGTGGTGCCGTCCACGGCGACCAGGCGCAGGCCCCGGTAGAACGCGCACGACTGGCGATGATCAGCCACGGGTCCGGCCAGGATCGAGAACAGGTGGGCCAGCGGTTCGCTTCCCAGTCGACGCCGGGCACGGGCCAGCGACGAGGCGTACGGACGGGCCACGGACACGTTGCCCAGTCCCGCCGTGAGCTTGGCCCATACCGCCTGGTAGGAGGACCGCTCGAAGAAGGCGAGAGCCAGCACGAAGTACACCACGACGCGGGCGGGGAGCAGCCGTAGCCTCTGTTGCCGGGCACCGGTGTCCTCCAGGACCGCATCGACCAGCTCGGGGTCGATGATCTCGGTCAACTCGCCCAGATGGCCGGGCGCGTACACGTCGAGGGCTGTCGCACCGGACCTGACGCTGACAGAATTTTGCGGCAACGGGACCTCCGGGACACTCACAAAGGCTTCGACACCATGCGAACTACCAGAGGTCCCGCCTTCTTGACAGGGCGCACGAACCCTTAACGCACTGGCGTTGCCTTGTCGTGGTGTAGGCGATCATTCGTCTGACGTGGCGGGCAGGACGATCGTGTCGTCGGGGTAGAGGGCGTCCATGCTCTCGTTGGAGAGGTAGCGGCGGGGGAAGGCGATCCATTCGTCGTGGAGTTCGGCGAGGACCGCGGTGGCCGTCCGGCGACCAGCCCGGCGCCGGCGGAAACGTACGAGGGATCACCGGCCCGAGTTCGTCGGCGCAGACGACCGTCGCGCCCTCGGGCGGGCAGGTGTAGAGGCCGATGATCCTCATCCTTTTCCCTCGAAGTCCACATCCTTCGAGCGGGTCCAGAACATGGCACTGCGCCAGCGCACCCCCTCGGCCAGCAGGATTCTGCGGACCTGGCTGCGGCCGATGGTGATCCCCAGCCGTCCGGTCTCGGCGGCCAGCGCGTCCAGGAGCCACTCCGGCGGCCCGGACTCATCCGCCGCGGCCAGCTCTCCGCCCGCCTACACGGCCAGCTAGCCCGGCACCGGCTGTCTGACCAGGACGATGGTCCTGGATCGTTCCGCTTCGGTGATCCGACGCTTGCGGCCCTGACCGCCCAGATCCTCCAGCCCGTCCAGGCCCGAGCGGTCGAAGCGATGCAACCAGCGGCGGACCGTCTTCGGGCTGCACCTGAGCTCGACCATCCGAGCCAGCACCACCAGATCCCGCGGCGCCTTGCGCGCTCCCGACAGTCGATGCACCAGGCATTGCTCGTTCTCGTTACGGCCCGGCCGTGCCCGTAACACCACCGTCCAGCACCCGCCCCCAAGAACCTGAACCATCCCGCCACCAGGAAACATACCCAGCGAAAGAGGAATCCAGCACTGGGTAGGCGCCACCGGGGAAGCGTCCTTAAAGTGAGTGGTGCCTACCGAGCGTGAGCTGCCCGATCACGTCACAAAGGAGCTCGCCAAGGCCACGGGGATGGACCCAGTCGCGGGGCACCCGGTTTCGTGGGTTTGAGCCTTTGATGTTCAGCTCCGAGGAGAAGGCCCGTCTCATACGCTGTGACTCAGATGCGGAGGCACAGAGATCCAGTCTCAGTCCGCCCGCGATCACTCTCGGTTCCGGAGCGTGGGCACTGGTCATCGTCTACTGGTCGCTGCTGCCTGTCGCACCGGGCTCCCGAGATGTCAGTGCCCTCCGCCATAATCGAGGCACCGTCTTCAACGAAGGACCTCATCTCTGTGACGATCACCCAGCACGAGCTCGAATCCCGGCTGTGGGACGCCGCGAACGCGCTCCGCGGCCCCGTCGACCCCGCTGACTTCAAGACGTACGTCTTCCCGATGCTGTTCTGGAAGTGGATCAGCGACACCTGGGTCCACGAGCACGACGCGGCGTTCGATGAGTACGGGGACGACCTCGACGACGAGATCGAGGCCGACTTCCACCGGTTCGAATTGCCTGAGGGCACGCTGTGGAGCGAGGTCACCGAGAAGGCCACCAACCTCGGTGCGGAGATCGCAAAGACCTTCCAGCGGATCGAGATGGCTAACCCTCGCTCGCTCGCCGGCGTCTTCGGCGATGCCTCGTGGGGCAACAAGGAGCGCATCCCGGAGTCGGCTCTGCTGGGGCTCATCCAGGCGTTCAACAAGATCAGGCTCGACCCGTCGACGGTCTCGCACGACCTGCTCGGTGCGGGCTACGAGTACCTGCTGAAGAACTTCGCCGACGAGTCGGGTAAGAAGGCTGGCGAGTTCTTCACGCCGCGTGAGGTCGTGAACCTGCTCGTCGGGATCCTCCAACCTGAGCCGGGCGAGTCCGTCTACGACCCGTCTTGCGGCTCCGGCGGGATGCTGGTCGCGACGATCAACCAGCTGCGCGAGTCCGGCAAGGACCACCGCACGCTCAGGGCGTACGGCCAAGAGATCAACCTGACGACGGCCTCGATCGCAAGGATGAACCTGTTCCTGCACGAGATTGAGGACTTCGACATCAAGCGCGGAGACACCCTCCGCGCTCCGGCGTTCAAGGCCCCCAGCGGTGCGGTCCGCCAGTTCGACACCGTGATCGCCAACCCGCCCTTCTCGCTGACGGATTGGGGAGCGGACCGCTGGTCCTCGGACCCGCGGGCCATCTGCGGCGTTCCGCCCGCGAAGAACGGCGATTACGCTTTCGTCCAGCACATGGTCTCGTCGATGAAGCCTGGATCCGGCCGCGTCGGTGTGGTGATGCCCCACGGCGTGCTGTTCCGCGGAGGCGCGGAGGCGAAGATCCGCCAGGGCCTCATCGAGAAGGACGTCCTGGAAGCCGTCGTCGGGCTGCCACCCAAGCTTTTTTACTCGACCGAAATCCCAGCATGCCTGTTGATCTTCCGCGACCAGAAGCCGGCCAAGCGCAAGGAGCATGTGCTCTTCATCGACGGCTCGGCACGCTTCGCCAAGGGCAAGAAGCAGAACCTGATGTCCGAGAATGACGTCAGGGCTGTCATTGAGGCGTACCGGACAGGCAACGACCCAGACGGTGAGGGCGGTGCGAACGTCCGGCTGGTGCCGTTCGAGGAGATCGAACGGAACGGCTTCGACCTGAACATCGGCCGCTACATCAAGGTCGCTGCCGAGGAGACTGCTGATCTCGGTGCTGCGCTCGTGGCGTATGCCGATGCCCGGCAGCGCCGTATGGACACCGAGACCGTCATGTTCGAGCGGCTGGAAGCGGCAGGCGTTGATCTGAGCGTGTTCGGGGTGTCCGGTGAGTGAGTGGGAGCGGGTCCGGCTCGACGAGGTCATCGCGCTGGATGTCGACGCGGTCCCGGTCACGACGACGGCCACCTATGACATCGTCGGTGTCTTGAACCGCGGTCGGGGCTTGTTGTTCCGGGACCCGATCGCCGGCGATGAGACCTCGTACAAGACGCTGAATCGCATCCGGCCGAACCAGATCGTCTACAGCCGCTTGAAGGCATTCGAGGGAGCAATCACCGTTGCTCCGAACGATCTGGGCGAAGCCTACGCGTCGCAAGAGTTTCCGACGTTCACGTGCGGCGAGCGAATGCTTCCCGATTACTTCCGACTCCTTACGACCACAAAACGGCTGTGGGAGCAACTGCAGGCGTTGTCGACCGGCATGGGCGGCAGGCGGGAACGGGTCAAACCCGCTGACTTCTTGACGATTGAAGTCGCTCTCCCGTCCCTGTCGGAGCAGCGCCGCATCGTCGACGTCATGGCTGCGGTGGACGCGCAGATCGCTGCGCTGACAGAGGAGAATGAGGCGGCGACGCGCACGCTGAGCGTACTCCGCGCGGATGTACCTGAGTCTGACGAGGTGCCCATCGCATCAGTAGTGGACGGCATCGACAGTGGTAAGAGCGTCCAGACCAAGGGCGAGGCGCCGGTGCAAGGCAAGGCGCGTGTCTTGAAG
This sequence comes from Streptomyces sp. NPDC086080, assembly GCF_044540255.1. Classification (NCBI taxonomy): domain Bacteria; kingdom Bacillati; phylum Actinomycetota; class Actinomycetes; order Kitasatosporales; family Streptomycetaceae; genus Streptomyces; species Streptomyces sp. NPDC086080. The sequence goes on along the minus strand of NZ_JBITRU010000008.1, from coordinate 96,557 downwards.
TTGAGTGCCGTGCAGCTCGGGCACTTCGACGCGAACGAAGCCAAGAGGCTCGATGATCACTCGGGGTACACACAGGCCCACCTTGTGAACGATGGAGACCTGCTGATCACGCGGTCGAATACACCTGAGCGGGTTGGCTACGTTGCTGTCGCATTCGACGTGCCGCCGGATACCTACCTACCTGACCTCATCTGGCGGATCCGACCGGATGAATCACGGTGTCTCGCCACTTACCTGGGACATCTGCTCTCGGCTGCTGAGTTCAGAGCACGTATCGCTGCCTCGGCATCTGGCACGAGCAAGTCGATGCAGAAGATCAACAAGAAGAACTTCGGGGCGCTCAAGGTCCCTGTCCCGGACGCGATTACGGATCAGGAAGCATACGTAGCAAAGTGTGACGCGATGGCTGACGCTCTCCGCGTGGGCAATGCCGAACTCTCGCACCTCCGCGCCTTCCGCTCGGCGCTCCTCGCTTCCCTCCTCAATCAAGAAAACGAGATTCCCGCGTCCTATGACGCTTTGCTCGAGGGGGTGTCCTGACGTGGGTTGGACGGAAGCGAGCACGATCCAGCGTTCACTGCTGGAGTGGGCGGAGGAGGCTGGTTGGGAGCGTCTCCAAGGAGACGCGTTACCGCGTGATGAGCATGACGTCATCGTCGAGGACTGGGCACGCGCAGCGTTGCTCGCGCTGAACCCCGATCTGGTCGACGACCCCGAGTCGGCGGACCTCGTGCTGCACGAGCTCAATCAGGTGGTCCTCGATGCGCACAACGGTCTCGTCGCGGCCAACGAGCGGCTGACCGTGATGCTTCGTGGCGACCACTCGTTCACGACGATCGACGGCAGGCATGTGCCTCGTCGGTTGATCGATTTCAAGAACCTCGACAACAACCGGTTCACTGTCGCCGACGAGGTCACCGTCAACGGTGCGACCAAACCGCGCCGGTTCGACGTCGTCTACTACGTCAACGGGTTCCCGCTGGTCGTTGCCGAGACCAAGACGCCTGTGAAGCATCAGGTCTCGTGGGTCAACGCCGCGAAGGACCTTCACGACGTGTACGAGGAGGAATACCCGAACTTCTTCGCGACGAACGTCTTCAACGTCGCCACCGAGGGCCTGGAGTTCCGGATGGCCCCGATCCGCGCTGTCCCGGACCCCGACTCCGAGATCTGGGCCCCGTGGGGATCCACTGAGGACGACCCGAAAACCGTCACGGGCCCGGCTCGCGTCGAGCGGGCCGCGCGCTTGCTGCTGCGGCCGGAGACGATCCTGCCGATCCTCAAGGACCTGGTGATGTTCCGTCACGCTCGGGACGCCTCCGAGGTCGACATCAAGTTCTTGCCTCGTTATCCGCAGTTCGAGGCGGCGCTGGCGATCCACGCCAAGGTCCTCGCAGGCCGTCCAGGCGGACTGATCTGGCATCACCAGGGATCGGGCAAGACCGAACTCATGGCGTTCGCCGCCGCCCGTCTGCTGCGCGACGACGCGGTGACGGGGAAGTTCGGGAGCGCGCCGACGGTCATCGTGATCGCCGACCGCAAGGATCTGGTCCGGCAGACGGCGGAGATGTTCGAGACCGCCGGCATGCCGCGGATGTCGGTGCCCCGCAACCGGCGCGAGCTGCACGCTCTGCTGCGTAGCGGTGAGCCCGGTGTGGTCATCACGACGGTGCACAAGTTCGCGGAGGCAGGCCATCTGAACAACCGGTCGAACATCGTGGTTCTCGTTGACGAGGCGCACCGCTCGCAGGAGGGGAAGTTCGGCGACGCGTGGCGCGCGGCGGTGCCGAACGCGAAGTTCTTCGGTGCGACGGGTACTGCGGTCGAGGACAAGGACCGTTCGACGTTCAAGCTGTTCGGTGACCCTGACGATCCGGACTTCGTGATGTCGCGGTACACGCCGGAGCAGTCCATCGCCGATGGGTTCACCAAGCCGGTGATCGTGGAGGGCCGGGCTGTCGGTTTCAACCTCGACAAGGAGGCCCTGGACGAGGCCTTCGATGAGCTGGCCACAGCGGAGGGCCTGGACGAGGAGGAGAAGGTCTTCCTGTCGGGGAAGGCTTCTCACATCGAGACGATCCTCTCCAACCCCGAGCGCGTGGCTGCCGTGTGCAGAGACATCGTCGACCACTTCCTCACCTACGTCGCGCCTCTGGGCCAGAAGGCTCAGGTCGTGGCCTACAACCAGCGCCTGGTGATCGCCTACACCAAGGCAATCGAGGTCGAGCTGGAGCGCCGCGAGGCCGTCATGCCGGACGGGCGGATGCGCGAGGTCGGCGTGGTGATGCACGTTGCCGACAGCAAGGAGACCCCGAAGGAGTTCAAGAAGCACCTGCTCACTCCGGAGCAGGAGGAGGCGCTCAAGCGCCGCTTCAAGAAGGTCGACGACCCGATGTCGTTCATCGTCGTCACCGCGAAGTGGATGACCGGCTTCAACGCGCCCATCGAGGGCGTGCTGTATCTCGACAAGCCCGCCAAGGACACGAACCTGTTCCAGACGATCACGCGGCCCAACCGCCCGTGGAAGAACCCTGTCACCGGTCAGCGCAAGGACTACGGGCGGGTCGTCGACTACATCGGGCTCGCGAAGGCCATCGGCAAGGCAGTCGCCGGCCCGAAGGTGAAGGACGACGAAGAGGACGAGCTCAACGTCACGGACGCCTCCAAGCTGGCGGGGAAGTTCGTCACCGACCTCACGCGTCTGCTCCATCTGTTCGACGGCATCGACACCAGCGACTCGTCGTTCGAGTCGCTCGCCGAGGCCCACGAGCGGATCCCCGAGGGCGGCGCGCAGCGCACCGAGTTCATCGAGACCTACGTCGCGCTGCAGACCGTGTGGGAGTTCCTCGCCCCGCACCCGATGCTCCAGCCGTTCAAGCGGCAGTACTTCTGGCTTGCGAAGGTGTACGAGTCGATCCGGCCCAAGGACGTCTCCAAGACGTTCCTCTGGGCGCGTCTCGGCGCGAAGACCACTGGCTTGATCCACGGTCACATGACCGATGTCGGCGTGAAGTCGATGCCGTCGAAGACAGTCACGCTCGACGCTGCCGGCCTGGCACTGGTGAAGAAGATCGCCGAGCAGCTGAAGCTCTCCGAGCAGCAGACGCCAGAGCCGAAATTTGATGACGTGTACCAGGAGGTCCTCGACTCCATCGAGGCGCGCCTGCGGCGTCGGCTCGCGGATTCGGAGAGCCCGGTGTACCGGTCGCTGGCGGAGCGGATCGAGAAGCTCCGTACCAAGGCGATCGAGAACGTCGAGGACTCGCTGGCGTTCCTCGAGGAAGCGCTGAAGATCGCTCAAGATGTGGTCGCCGCGGACCGGGCAGCGGAACAGGGCGACCAGAGTGCGCTCGACAGGCTGGCCGATCCCAAGCGCGGGGCGCTCACCCAGATCGTCGAGGAGAACACGCCACCGGGACTGCACAAGATCGTCCCCGACATAGTTTCGAGGATCGACTCGATCGTCGTCGAGGTCGCTTACGCCGGTTGGAGCGCGAGTGACGCGGGCGACAAACGCGTCCGTCGCGAGCTGCGTTCCGTTCTGAAGGAGTACAGCTTGCCGATCAAAGGTGAGCTGTTCGACCGGACGTACGAGTACGTGCGGGAGAACTATTAGGGGGTCAGCCGGGATACGGCCGGAAGGGATAGCCGGGCGATCTTGAGCGGCTGACTTGCCCCTGTTTGGGGCTATTGGAGGAGTTCGCCGGTGTCGCGGAGGTTGCGCATGGTGGGGTCGTCGTTGATGCCCGGGGCCTGACGGATAGCGCCGAGGACGGTGGCGGGCAGGGCGTCGGGCCAGTCGTCGGGTTCGACGAGGTGGTGCTGTCCGGCGAACCACACGGTGGCCAGGAGCGAGGCGGCGGTGCGCTGGTGGAGGTGTTCGCGCATGCCGCCGCACCCATGTTCGGCAGCCTACGCGCGGTCAGGGGCCGGGGCGTTCCGGTAAACGGAAGGTCCGTTGTCGGACCCGCTCCGTACCCTTGGCGCTCAGCCCCCTGGGCTACGGCCCGTGCCGGGCCCTGTATCACGGGAAGCGGGACCCCATAGTGACATCGATCTACCTCTCCTCCGACAACCCCCGGTGGATGCCGAAGAGCGAGGCCGACCTCCAGGCCGCCGTCGACGGCGGCCTGTTCGAGGAAAGCCACCACCTGGACCTGAAGAAAGCCCCGAACAGCAAGGGCGACAACAAGGAACTGGCACGCGACCTGTCCTCGTTCGCCGTCCACGGCGGCACCCTGATCATCGGCGTCCAGGAGAACAAGGAGAGCCGCACCTTCGAGCTCGCTCCCCAGCCCCTGAACGGACTGCCGGAGAAGATCGAGCAGGTGGCCCGGACCATCCCCGACCTGCCCCTGACCATCCTCACCGAGGAGATCAGCACGGCGGCCGACGACGGGACCGGCTACCTCATCGTGCACATCCCGGCCAGCCCCGTCGCACCGCACATGGTCGACAACCGCTACTTCGGCCGCGGCGACAAGACGAAGTACCAGATGGGCGACGCCGAAGTCGTCGCGCTCCACGCACGGCGACGCAACACCGAGGCCGACACCCTCACCCTGCTGCGCAAGGAGATAGACGAGGACCCGTTGCGCGACGTCGGAGCCCAGTCCCACCTCTTCCTGGTCGCCCAGCCCACCGGCGGACGACGGGACATGTGCCTGCCCATCACCGGCGCCCGGGACTGGAACCAGCGCCTGCGCACGCTGATCCAGCGTGCCCTGGAAGCCCCTCGCACCCGGGCAGCGCTTTCCGGGATGGGATTCAGCCCTGATCTGTCTTCCGCCCACCAGGGGCACCGGCGCGCGCGGGGAGTGGGTGACAGATGGCCCGTCCCAAGGTTGGCCACCCTCTGCACTGAGGGCATCTTCGTGCCCCACACCGCCATGACGAGGCCCATCACGGCGAAGACACCGAGCAGCAGCCGTCGGTCGCCCGTCGGCGGTGCGGACTGTTCGGCCGCAGCGATCGCGGTCATCGGCTTGCCCTCGGCGCAGGCGTAGGCAGCGCTGTCGCAACGGGAAGCCATCTGTGCGGCGCTGCCCACGAGTTGGGGCACGTGGTGGTGTGTCTCATGGTCGGGTTCTCCGATTCGGCGGTCAGGTAGCAGCGGGGGCAGGGGCGGCGGTCACAGGGGAGGTCGTGCGGCGGTGGGTGAGGCTGGCGAGCGGCACGCACAGGGCTGCGCCCGTGGTACCGACGGCAAGGGTGGTGAGCGCGGCGAAGACCCCACCGCCCGAGGCCAGGGAAACGGCCGCGAGAACCGGGGCGATGATCACGGCGACGGCAAGGGTTGCACCCCAGATGCCGGCGTACAGACCGCGGGCGGACTCGGGTGAGATCTTGTTGAGGACGTCGGAGGCGGCGATGAAGAAGACGATTTCGCCGGGGACGGCGGCGGCTACGGCGAGGCTGTAGCCGAGGGTGGTGTCGGCAAGGCCAGCACTGCCCATCCCAATGCCCAGGAGAAGGGCGCTGGCCGCGAGCGTGCCGATCATGGGCTGCTGGCTGCCGCAGCGGCGGCTGAGCCAGGGCGTGAACAGCGGGGTGAGCATGATCACGGTTCCGGCGTTGGCGACCTGTGTCCACCCGTAGGCGCCGGCGGCGAGACCGTCGTCCTCCATGAGCATCGGTAGTGCGGTGAACATGCCGGCCGCGCACGTCAGGGCAAAGACGCTGGCCGCACAGAGCAGCCACAGGCGCGCGTCGCGGATTACAGCCCGCACAGGGGGTCGGGTGATGGTGTGCAGTGCGGTGGCCGCGGTGTCGTCCAGCAGGTAGCGGTGAGCAATCAAGGCGCATACTGCGCACGCGGCGGCGTTGATCCAGAACAGGGCCTGGAAGCCGAGGTGCCCCGCCAGGAGGCCGCCCAGTGCTCCGGTGACGGCCGCCCCGATGTTCACGGCGAAGTTACGCCAGCCGTTGACCGCGGCGCGCTGCGCGTCGTCGGTGACGAGATGGGCGATGACGGCCGAAGCGACCGGCCGCGCCGCGTCGTAGACGATGCCCGTGATCAGGGCACCAGTGCACACGCCGGCGAAGGAGTGTTCCTGTGCCATCAGCGGAAGACAGACGGCGGCCGTTGCCATCGCGGTCACGAGAGCGCGGCGGCGGCCGAAGCGGTCGGCGGCCCATCCGGTGAGCAACTGGCCGAGAAGCCAGCCGACGCCGAAGACAGCGAGGACTTGACCGACGGTCTCGGTGCTGTAGCCCAGGTGCTTGAGGTGGTAGCTGAGGAACGGATACGCGAAGCCGAAGCTGCGTGCCACGAGCGTGGTGAGGAGCAGGGCCCAGATGGCGGAGGGCCAGGAGCGTAGGGCTGGCTGTGCGGAACCCTTGGTCGGGGAGGCGGGCAAGGTGGTGGCTGACACAGACGCTCCAGGAAAAGCGGATGCGGGATACTTCCGGGTGGGGCGGCCGGCGTCAGCGGTGTGCGCCGGATGGGTTCGGTGGGGGCGCTGTACGCGGACGGTGCCCCCACCGGGCAGCAGGGCCCCGGGCCGCTCAGGGGGGGAGGGCGGCGTCTGCCGTTCCAGGGGATGGGAACGGTCGGAGCGGGCTGCGCTTGGTGCCCGGCCGTTGGAGAAGGCGCCATCGGCTAGGACCCGGCGGGCAAATTGCGTCTGTGCGCGAAGCGCAGTGACCGGCATCTACAGTCAGTCGGTAGGCGACTGGCCTGAGAGGGCGCGGCGCACGGGCCGCTTACGACCAGTCGTTGAGGTCGCTGCGGACCCAGCCCTTGACGTTCTTGTGCGGTCCCGAGGTCACCTTGATGTACTCCCAGGACCATCTGTTGGCCCCGAAGCGCTTGTAGCAGTAGAAGTAGGTACGCGTGCCCTTGGACAGCAGGCCCTTGGAGGAATAACCGGTGCCCGGTCCGCTGCGGAGGTTGACCGAGTTGGTGTTGATGTGGCCGTTGAAGCGTTGAAGTAGTACCAGCCGCTGTTGCAGGCCGAGGAGCCGACGGCGGATGCCGTGGGTGCGGTCGCCAGCGTCACGCCGGTCGCGGCGACCACCACAACGGCCGTCGAAACAGCCATGCGACGTATGCGACGCGATGGGCGCTGAAGAATGGGAGAGGTTGCCACAGAAGCCTCCTAGGCGGGGAAGTGATGGTCCGGTACTGAGTGCGGTGCCTGCTGACGCAGCTCGTAGTTGGGTGGCGGAGGTCGCCGGTTGGACCGAAACGGCTCTGCCATCGCGAATCGGATTTCGACACGGGTTTCGTGGTCGTCCCGCTCGGCGTCCGCTGGTCGTCGCCCCGTGGATGTGTCCGCTTCCTCTGCCGCCATACCGCTCCTCGCTCGGCCGGGGGCGCTTCACCTGCGGAATTCCGCTCCGGTGCCCTGTTGGTCGGGGAGTGGGCATCGCCGGTGGGGGAAGGACACGGATCTGGGAGCCCGCGCCGGGAGCCGCCCACGGTGTGCGGTCAGCCCGCCAGGTTTAGCAAGCCGTCGTCGCGCACCCAGCCCTTGGTGCCCTTGGGAATGCCGGACTTGGAGCGCTGGGTGAGCTGGCTGTAGTCCCAGTTGCCGCGGCTGCACAGCACGGTCAGCTTGTCGCCCCGGTACAGGTAGCCGCGGCTGGTGTAGGCGGTGGACGGACCGGTGCGGTAGTTCCAGCCGTTCTTGGCCACGGTGGCGCTGAAGTTCGACCAGTTGACGGTGCACTTGCTGTGCTCGCCGACGGCGTGCGCAGCCGGGGCGGCGGTCACGGTCAGGGCGGCCGCGGCCGCGAGGGCGAGGGCTGCGGAGGCAGTCGAGCGGAGGGCGAGATTGCGGATCGTCATGATGTCCTTTCGAAAGGGAGAGAGGGGCAGGAGAGGGCCCGCGCCCAGCCGACGCATGGTCACTGGTGTGCGCGGGCCGTGGCCCCTGATGCAGGACGGTCGCCTTTCGGGCCGTTGCCAGTGCACGGACGGTGGGCATGGCTGTCCGAGGCGCCGACGGTTCTATGCGGCCTTCCTCCGGCGTGCGACCGAGGGCTGAGTTGCCGTCATGGCATCGCGCCGCAAGGCAATGGATGCAGCAGCAGTGGCTCCGACCTGAATGGCCTCCAAGGGAATCGGGCGAAGCAAAACTGCGAGAGACGCGGCAGTGGAGACTCGCACTCGACTCGCCGAGGAGACACGCACGGTCGCAACCACACCGCAATCAGCGGAAGAGTCGCGCCCGAACATGTTGCCCGCCTTATATAGAGCGGATCGAGTTCCTATCTTGATCTATTGAAACATGACTCGGAACGTCATTCAATAGATAGTCGACTGCGACTCGATGAGTGCCGCTGTGCGGGACATCTGCAGTACTGGCTGCGACGACAAGACCGACCTGAACTTCTTCTCCAAGGTGCGCCTCTTCTGGTGCCTGCCCTCGGCCCGAGGGCAGGCACGGAGGTCGCCACTCCCGGGACCCGTCGTGCGTCTACGTGGCGACGGCTCGGGACTATGTGACGACTCACCTGAGGGCCGCACCGAGCACGCCTATGATCGATGCATGCCGTCGTCCCTTCCCACGTCCCTTGCTGTGTCCGACGCCATCACTCACTACCGCCAGCTGCGCGAGCTGACCGTCGACGAGCTGGCCTATGTGCTCCGGATGCTCGATCACCCGATCTCAGCCGACGCCCTCGCGGAGATGGAGCGATGCGCTCGCCCCGTGACCGTCGACGACCTTGTCGCGATCGCCTACGCGCTCGACACGACCCCCGCAGTGCTGCTGTCGCACATCCCCATCGACATGCCGGAACCCGAGGGGCCCCTCGCCACCGGGCTCCCCGGCGACGTCGACCAGGCCGAGCTCCGCGCCTGGCTTGAGGGGAAGACCACGCTCGACCGCGAGTCGCGGGTGGGCTGGTGGAAAGAGCGGGTCGCCCGCCTCAGGGTCCGGTCGGCGCACCATGAGGAACAGCTGCAGGGCGCGTACGCGGAGCTGTGCGAGCTCGGTGACCTCGCGCTCCAGGAAGCTGACGCCCCGCCTGTGCAGCGTCTTCAGTGGCGCATCCAGGACGGCGAGCACGCGCTCAACCAGTCCGAAGTCGCACTGGCGCTGACTGAGTATCGACTCGACAACCTCCGATAAGACGCCTGACAGCCTCAATCCTGGACAGTCAAAGTCGCCCATCTATAGGTGACTTTGACTGGCTTCGGCTCCCGGGGGTGGTCGAGATCCGTGTCTTGGGGACGCAGTGTGGAACTGTGGAGCTGAGACGCCGGTCCCTGTGAAGAGAGCACCACCTGGACGCGCCGGACTGAACGAGAGGAAGCGGGGGCGATCATGACTGAGGATCAGCCTCAGTTACCCGAGCAGCCGACACAGGGCCATGCAACAGCTTCACAGGCCGTGCCGCCGCGGCCGCAGGTTCCGCCCGTTGTCACGGCCGAGCAGTGGGGCGCCGGGTTCCAGCAGACGCATCACCGCGAACCGACGATGTCCGAATGTCAGGCCGCCGTTCATGCCAGACTGATCGCTCCCGAGCGCCGGCCTCGTGATCCGTCGATGCAGCAGGTGGCCGACGGAGCCAAGCAAGTCGCCAACGGTGCCCGGGGCTTCTTCAACACCAAAGTCGTGTCGGCCGTCGAGAACTCTGGAGCCAAGGAGTTCCTCAGTAACCGCGTTGCCCCCGCCGCGCAGAGCACCTCGCGTCCGGGACTGGCCATCCTCTTCCTTCCCGTCGCGGTGTTCCTGGCGATCATCTCCCTGTTCATGCCGGTCGCTTCAGCCATGGGCTTCTCGGTCAACTACTTCAGCGACGAGGCCGGAGGTGAGAGTGGCTTCCTGCTCTTCATCATGCTCGTGGCCATCGCTGCCTCTGTCGTGGCAGTCATCCGCAAGACGAACTGGTTCCGCATCACAGCCGGAGTCGCGGGCATCGTCGCCGGCCTGATCGGCATGATCGACGGCTTCGGAACCATGGGCTCCGCCAGCGGCACCCGCTACGCCTCCGTCGGGCGGGCGTGGTGCTCCTGGCACTGCTGTCGGTCGTGATGCTGGCTGCTGCAGTCCTCATCCTGCTGTCGCCGCGTCAGACGCCTACGATTCCGCCGATGCCACCAGCCCAGTCTCCACAGAGCTGACCCAAACTCACTTTTCAGAACGAACGGAGGAAGAACACCATGAACTCCACCAGGACCGCACGTGCGACGCGGACCAGGATCGCCGTGTCCGCTGCGGCCCTGACCGCGGGTGCTCTCATGCTCACCGCCTGCAGCGGGAGCAGCGATGCTGCTTCCTCGCAGAGCCCCAGCAGCAGCCAGGCTTCCAGCTTCGACGGGGCCTACATCTCCATCACCGACGGGGCGCGCGGCGGCATCGCCGCAATCGACGGCCACAAGATCACGTACATTGACGTCACCGCTGGCGACCAGCAGTGCCAGCTGACCACGAAGGCCCTCGGTGACATCAAGCACGGCTCGATCGTCAAGGACGGCAAGACCGGCAAGGGTCAATACCAGGTTCTCTCGACCGGCACGATCAACGACAGCCGGACCAGTGTGCTCTGGGACGACGTCAACGGCTCCGACCAGACAGGCACTGACCCGGGATCCGGCTTGATCTCGATGTCGAACAGCATGATCACGCTTGGGTACACCTTCGCTTATTCGATCGACCAGGTCCAGCTCATCCCGGCCGACAGCGACCAGGCGAAGGCATTGATGGCCAAGGACTGCAACCAGCACAGCTGATTGCCGCACCACCCAGGCAGCACAGAACCCCGTGGATATCACGTCCACGGGGTTCTGTTTTTTCTCTGACGCCTACTACTGAAGCTGCTGCGCCCGGTACTCCTCAATCGTCTCCGGTGGCTGGCCGTACTTCGGCGCGCGCTGCTCGACGAAATCCGGCTCAGCCCACGCTGCCGACTGCCGGATCCTCGACCGGGCGACCACGACGAACACCGTGGCACTGATGGCGATGTTGAGCAGACACCACCCAGCCAGCAACATCGTCAGCACCACAGGCAGACCGTCCTCGATCGCCATGGTGGTCAGAACGACCAAGCCTGCGCTGTTGCCCAAGAGGCTGGCCACGTACCCCTCGAACGTGCCGGATAGGCGCGCCAGAGTCCGCGGCTCGTCGCGATGCCGCACAGCGCGCTTCACCTCGCCGACGAACACCACGGTGGTCACGGCCGCCGCCGCGCTCAATACCAGGTCGCGGATCCCGGTGATCCACCATCGCGCCGAGCGCCACCAGCCGCGCGGGAACTCGCCGCGAAGCCTCGATCCGAGCCTCATGCTCTTTCCCTTCTCCTCCTGCCGCGCAAAAGACGACGCACCCGGTCAGTCCTGCGGCTTCTCGCGCCGGCTCCGGCGAAGACCACCGGCCAGCCGCTGCTGCGGATCCGGAGTCTCCACGCTCTGAGGGGCCGGATCGGCAACCCGGCGCGGACGGGGACGGAGACGGGGACGCAGAACCGGAGCCTGCCGCGGCGAAGGAGCCGGTGCAGGAGTCGACGTCCGCGGTGCCTGAGCCCGCAGGGCGGGCGTCTGGCGCGGTGTCGGCGTCGACGCCTGAGTCGAACCCGGCTGACGCGCTGCCTGCGTCCGAGCACCATGTGCAGCCGGAGTCTGACCCGAAACCGGAGCGGCCACGGGACGAGGAGCCGACGTTCCGGCTCCCAGCTGCCTCGGAGTCGGGGTGCCCAGAGCGACGCGCGTAGGACGCGTGCTCGGCGCGGCTGGCTGCCCAGAAGCGGGAACGGGAACGAGACCAGGAGTAGTGCCTCCGCTGAAGCGCTGCGGTGCAGCCTGCTGGTTGCTGCCCTGCTGGCTCTGCGCATCCTGGGCACCCGTGCCGAACTGCGTCTGGCCTGTCCGACCGGCGACAGCCTCTCCGCTGGTCGGGACAGAACCAGCGCCGCCGGCGCTGCTCTGGCCTTGAGAGCCGCCACGAGAGCTCAGCGGCTCCGTAGACGAGGCCAGGACCTCGCCGGAGATGATCTTATTGCCGTCCGAGGTGTACCCGAGAATCGACAGGCCGCCCTGGTTGCTCAGATTCTGTGCCGTCTGCTTGTCCGAGTGCGAGCTGCCCGCTCCGCCACTGGTCAGCTGCAGTGGACCGCCTTTGTCGTCGGGACCGTCGCCCTGGCCAGACACGCCCAGAGCACCAGCAGAACCGCCACCGCCACCGGAGCCACCGCCACCAGGACCACCGTCCAGTGCCGGGCTGTTTGAATCGCCCGGGCCACCCTCGCCGCCGCCCTCCAGAGGCAGCGACTGCTTGCCCGCGGTCAGAGCCGTGGCGTCGCCGTTCGTGCCGCCGGCGTTCGTCGACGCCGTCTTGCCCGCGGGCTTGCCCGTGCTCGGGGACGCCGGGCCGCTGGTCTTGTTGTTGAACCCGTTGGCGAGCTTGTTGCCCATGGCCATACCCGCGCCGGCCCCCGCACCTGCGGCCAGAGCAGGCATCAGCCCGCCCTTGTCCGGCTTCGGCGCGGTGTTGGTCTCCAGGAACTTGTCCACGAGCTTGGTGACCACCTCGTCCATCGCCTGCAGCACCGTCTTGCGGACCCGCAGCAGAGCGAAAGTGATGCCCATGATCAGCAGCGACGAGATGAGCGTCAGGATCACCACGATGATCCCGCCGAGCGCAACGCTGCCCCACAGGCCGCCCGGGCTCATGAAGCTCGACACGGGCCCGGCCATGATGTCCGGGACCGAGATCAGGAACTCCGAGACGAACTGGTAGATGAACAGCGTGACGAGGACCTCCAGGATCAGCGCCATGGAGTAGACGATCACCTTGGCGATCGCGGCCATCGCGCCCAGCGTCGCGAACGGCACGGCCGCCACGAGGCCGAAGATCCGCTTGACCGAGCCGGCCAGCATGCCGATGGCGTACCAGAAGCCGAGCAGGACGATGGAGCCCAGGACCGTGGCCGCGTTGGACCAGTACATGAACTTCGCCGGCCCCGTGCCCACCTGGCTGACGGCCATGTGGTTCTCGCGGGTGAAGCCGGACGTGGCGTTGTTCGAGCTGTACATGTTCAGCGAGCTGGGGCTGAACCCGGTGTTGAGATAGTTGTACGCCGCCAGGGGAGACAAGTTGCACGAGGAGGGCGTCTTGCCCACCGTGAAGCCGCAGCCGGCCTTTGTCCCCGTCGTCGTGAAGACCGTCGAGTCCTTGCCGGGACGAGAGGAGGTCAGGCCCGTGCCGTCGGTCGAGATCACCGGGTGATCCACCGGCTTCGGGCCCTCCTCCTCACCGAAATCCTCCACGTCGCCGTAGCTGTCCTTGTCGACGAACCAGCTCTTCTTGACCTCCGCGCTCTCGTCCAGATGCGTGATCGAACTCTTGATCCCCGACTCGAAGTCGGAAGCTGCGATCTCGTTGCTGCCGATGTACTTGCCGATGATCCCGAAGGTCGAGAACACCGCCTTGAAGTCATCCGACGCACCGGTACCGACGGAGACCGTGCCGTCCTTCCAGGCCGACTCGGCGTCGTTGACCTTCGTGCCGATGCTGATGCCGTTGAACGTCGCTCCATGGGACTGCTTGTTGATCGCCAGCGCGCTCGTGCGCACCGACATCATCGCGTCAGAGCTCGCCTGGTCGCCGTTCCAGGAGACAGTGGCCTGGTCCGGGATCCCGAGGCGGTCGTTCATCATCCACGCCTCGAAGTCGACGTAAGTGCTCAGCACGACGCGCGTCGGACCGGCATGCTGACCGAGAACCGAGTTGTCGAACTTGTCGAGCACGCTGGTGTACATCGACCCGATGAGCGGCAGGCCGACGCCGATGAAGACGACGCGCACGATGAGCTTCTTGATCGCCGAACCCCGGTCCATCTTCTTGAACATGACCAGGCCGATGAGCAGGAAGCCGATGAAGATCGGCACCAGCACCCGCCACGAGATATCGACAAGCAGGCCATACCAGCCACTGATCCAGTGCTGCAGACCCGAAAGCGCGCCGCCTCCGGTGTCACCTCCCGTCATCCCGTCAGCGAAGGTCGGATTGACCGCCCTGACCGCCTGGTAGAACCACATGAAGGGGTTGATGAGCTTCAGGAACTGGAGGATGACGTAGAATAGCGTGCCGACCGCCAGCGCCAGGGCGTAGAGGACCCAGATGACGGAGCCTCCAATCACGCTCACGATCTGGCCGCCGATGCCCGAAGACATCGTGTCCAGGCCAAGGTCAGCGTTCGCCGCCCCGAAGTGCGCGTAGTCGAGCATGCCCGAGTACTTCGCGTTGCCCTTGTCGTCTTTCGCTGCCAGCGTCTCGTACGTGACGGTCTGCGAGGACCCCGAGACCTCGGCGAAGAACCAGCCCACGATGTTGCCCAGGCTGAAGTCCGGGTCGGCGTAGCCGAGCATGGAACCACCCGAAACAGGACTGCTCGTGACCGGCTTCCAGTTCTCGTGCATGCCCTTGTCGTTCGACGGCGAGTTCTCCTCGCTGAAGTACGAGCTCGCATTCGAAGCCAACTGGTAGAGGCTGTAGTTGTCGCGCTCCTTCTCGTCGTCCGCGGACGCCGGCGAAGAGGTCGCCATCATGAGGACCGGCACGAACAGGGCGGCCAGAGCGACGAGGGCGAGCCCGCGCGCGAGCCTGCCCTGGCGGGCTCCGCCACCGCCGCGGCCGGCCCAGGCACGCAGCCGCGCCACCGCCGTGATCGTCCCGTTCATCGTCTCTCCCCTACTCCTCGCCTCCGTATCAGTGCTGACCTCGCTCATGCCTTGACCAGCTTCTTCGGCCTGGGCTTCCTCGCCGGCCGCCTTGCGCCGTCCTCAGGCCGCTGCAGGCTCTTCTTGCCGTCGCGGCGCTCGCCCCCGTCGCTCTGGCCCGCGTCAGCCTCGCCGTCGCCGCCCTCGCTGTGCTTCCGGATGCTGGTGAGGTTCGCGCCCGGTGCCGGCTTGTCGTGCATGATCGCGTCCATCCGCGCCGCTTCTTCGGCTCTGGCCGCCTCCAGGCGTACCTGCCTGCGCTGGGCCTCGCGGTAGGGGTTGATCCCCAGTGCCAGGTCCAGGTGGAAGACCACGTTGGAGACGCCCCGGCGCAGGTACGTGAGGTTCTCGCCCTTGGTCGTGATGAGCTGGGCGAGATCCGGCGGAATCCGCTGGTGCAGCTGCTTCTGGTATTCCGCCACCGTGCCGTCGCGCATCGGGCCGAAGAGCGTGTAGTCCGCGGCGTCGAACTTGTTGAAGTCGCTGTCGGCCAGCATCTTGTCGACGTCGTTGTAGCTGTAGACCACCCGGCCGCCGCGCTCGTGCATATGGTCGAACTGGTCCTTGATGTACTTCTTCACCCGGTCGTCGATGTGCTCGGTGCCGTGGATGATCACCGTGTCGCCGAGCCCCAGCTTGCCGACGGCGAAGCCGACGATGTTCACCAGCTGTGCCATCGCCACGCCCTTGCCGCGGCGCATGAGCCGCGAGAAGTCGTAGACCACGCGCCGCGAATCCCGGACCCCGTCCACGGCCGAGGCCGTGTGGTTGTTGAACAGGTCGCCGTTGGTGCTCAGCATCGCGTTGGCGATGCCCCTGAGCACGTTGTAGGCGCGCAGCTGGTCCGGGTCGGTCTTGCTGGAGTTCAGCAGCGCCTTGTGCGCGGTTGCCACGTAGGAGACGAACATCTGAAGACGCGGCACCTGGGTGTGCGGGATGTTCACCACACGCAGGCGGTGACGCTGCTCCTTGGCGTTGTGCCGCCACATGCCCTGCTCGATGTAGAAGTCGGTCGCGGTGTCTTCGAGGGCGCTGCGGATGATCGAGCCGATCGCTCCGTCGCTGGTTTCGTAGAGCTGCTCGAACATCAGCTTGAGCTTCTCCATCTGGGCGGAGAAGACCGTCAGCTCGTCCTCCTCCTCGCCGAACATCTCGAACATGTTCACGTCGCCCTGATTCAGGTCCACGCGCGAGGTGAGCCGCTCGAACTTCGGGCCGAGCTTGTCGAGGTGCGCTTCGTCGAGGATGAGGTGGACGACCTGGCCGTTGTTCAGCAGCGCCGCCTGAGAAATCTTCGAGCACCACATGTTGGCCACCCGCTGGCGGTCGAGGTACTCGCTGAGCGTGGCGTCGGCGACGATCGCGTGGTGGTCGTAGGCGTTGACGTCCATGAGCACGGCGCTGTTGTTGACGTCGCCGACCATGTAGCCGACGTACTCGCCGCCTCGGTCGTTGAGGCCATTGGTCACCAGCGAGTAGGAGCCGGCCAGCTCGGTCGAGGTGAAGTGGAAGCCCTTGCCCTTCTTCTTCTCGTTGTTCTTCCACAGGCCCGAGAGCTCCTGACGCTGCTCGCCGGCGTAGGGCGCAGCCTTCAGCGTGCCGAATCGGTCGATGTACAGACGCGTGACCCGGTCGATCGTGTCGTCCAGGGTCGCCAGATCGGGGGCCTTGAGGAAGAGCCGGTTGTGCACCGAGAGGTAGCTCGCACCGTCCTGGATCTCGCCGATCGTGATCCCGAGGTCACCGGAGATCTTCGCGGCCTTGCGCCTGGAGGAGGTCGTGCCCGTCTCCTCCTGCTCGTTCGCATCCAGCCGGTCCAGCTTCTCCGACTGCTTGGTGTACGAGTCGATCCACTTCTCATCCATCCGCTTCACCTGCTCAAGCACGACGGCGGTGACCCGCTCGTCCAGGCCGTCCGGGATCCGGTCGATACCCCAGAAGGCGGCGAAATTGTCGTGCGCGGCGTCGTCGTGGAAGTACGCCAGGATGCAGGCGACCGAGCCGTCGACCTCGAAGTAGTCGGAGCGGAAGAGGTACTTCTCCTTGGGCTTCAGCGCGAGCAGGTGAGGGTAGGCGTCGAACGTGCCCTGGAGGTGCTTCACCTCCCGGCGGCGCTGCCACCAGTTCTTCTTCGGCCCGGCGGCCTCATCGGCTGCGCCGTCCGCCAGCGCAGCGTCCTGCACGCCCTCAGCCTGAGCAGCACCATCCGCGCGCGGATCATCGACCACAAGCTCCGCGGTCTCATTCGTCTCGTCAGGCTTCTTTCCCGGAATGCCGAGCTGTGCCCGGACTTTCGTCATCAGCGCCATGGTGTCCTTCGTTCGTTCCTCGTCGTGGTGGTCGGCCTGGCGCTGGTCAGTTCAGCGACGCCTCGAGATCGAGCAGTTCGTCGTCGATGCCCTGGTAGAAGACCCGGAGCATCGGCAGAGCCTCCTCGCGGTCGAGCATCGTGGCTTCCTTGATCATCAAAGTCGAGCCGCCGACCTCGGCCTGGAGGACCTGGTGCCCCTTGCGCAGTGCGTCGGCGTTCTTGCCCTTGAGCAGCAGGTACTGGTGGATCGAGGTGAACTTCCCGCCCACGTGCTGCGTGAGAATGTCGTACTGCTCGTTCTGCAGCTCGATCAGATCGGGATCGCGGACCAGCAGGGCCTGGTTGCGCCGCTCCAAGTTCGCCACCTGGTGGTAGACCCGCTGCGGCTCCTTCGTCGTGATGAAGCTGTGCTCGCAGGCCGTCTCGACCTTGCGCCAGAAGGAATCGACCCGATCGAGGATCCCGACCCGGTCCTCGTCGAAGAGCAAATAGCTCGCCGAGCCGACGACCAGGTAGACCCGACCTTCGCCGCCGTCGGAGAAGTGAATCAGCCCGTCCTCGTCGATCCCGTCGATGCCGACGATCGAGTAGAAGTCCGTGGGGTTCGAGCTACGACGGGTGAAGACGTGGCGGGCCTTCCGGGGTAGATACGCCAGCAAGGCCGGCACGCGCATGATGCGCAGCTCCTTCGTCTTCACCAGCCCGCCGAAGTAGGCGATCGCCGCCAGTCCCCAAAGAACGAAGAACGTGATGGCCACCGGTCCCGAGCTCGCCACGAACGTCGACGTGCTGAACCACAGCAGGGCGAGGATGCCGCCGCCGAAGAAGAGCAGCTGCTTGATCGGGGAGGGCTTGGCCGCCCAACCTCCCTTGCTCAGCGTGATCTCGTGGTCGAGGAAGCTCCTGTTCAGCGAACTCGGCACCTTGTATGACAGTTTCGCCATGGATCCCTCATCTCCCCCTGCGATCACAATGGTCATTACTCGGTCTATCGAAAAACCCTCATACGTGAGGTGTGTAGATGGCATCCTATCTCAGATAGGTCATTCGAAACGAGAGTGAAAGGGACTTAAATGGCGACGCCCGATGACTCGGACTAGGGTCTGTTGCGAAAGTAGATCTTGTTCGGTGATGATCATGTCCCGTGGGACGTGGGGATCTGACGAACGGCCAATGGGCCCGGCTTGAGCCTCTGCTGCCGAAGGGCATCAAGCCGGGCCGGCCGCAGGTGTGGACGCGGCGGCAGCTGATAGACGGCATACGGTGGCGGACCCGGACCGGTGCTCCGTGGCGGGACGTGCCCGAACGTTATGGGCCGTGGGACCGGGTCTATGACCTGTTCCGGCGCTGGCAGCGGGACGGTACCTGGGCGAGGATCCTCACCCAGCTCCAGGCCGAGGCGGACGCGAAGGGCCTGATCACCTGGGAGGTCAACGTCGACTCCACCGTCTGCCGGGCCCACCAGCACGCCGCCGGAGCGGCGAAAAAGGGGACCTTCAGAAGGAGCCGCCCGGCGGGATCTTCGTCGAGCCGGCCGACCACGGCCTCGGACGCTCCCGCGGCGGACTGACCAGCAAGATCCACCTCGCGGTCGAACAGGGGCAGAAGCCCTTGTCGATAGTGATCACGGCCGGGCAGCGGGGCGACTCCCCGCAGTTCGAGCCGGTCCTGGAAGCCATCCGAGTGCCGAGGCTGGGGCTCGGCAGGCCCCGCAAGCGTCCGGACCGGGTCCGGGCGGACAAGGCGTACGACTCTCGCAGCAACCGCTCCTACCTGCGCAGACGCAGGATCAAGGCCACCATCCCGGTTCCGGCGGACCGGGTCCGCAATCGCCTCAAGCGCGGATCACGCGGCGGACGGCCGCCAAAGTTCGACAAGGACGACTACAAGCAGCGGCACGCCGTCGAATGCGGGATCAACCGGCTCAAGCGCCACCGGGCCGTTGCCACTCGGTACGACAAACTCGCCGTCCGCTACGAAGCGACCGTGCTGGTCGCAGCCATCAACGAGTGGCTGTGACCAGCACTTTCACAACAGACCCTAGCGGTTCCGGGTCATCGGGCGTCGCCTGAGCGGCTGACAAATCAGTCGCGCCGCGGGAGCAGAGGCGCTCAGCCCATCGCTACCGCCTCGAAGCGCGGAACGTTGTCGCCCAGGGCGAGCACCGCCAGTGCATCGGCCGAGCCGTCCCGGTCGAGGATCTCCTGACGCACGCACCGGAATCCCATCGAGCACGGCCCGCTCCGAGTGACGGAAGTGGTAGTGACCGGCGACGCACAGCGTCTCCTTGGCCGGATCGAGCGCCGAAAGCACCCGCGCGGTGTGCACCCGCTGCGCCTCGCGCACGTACGCCAAGTCGTCGGGGTGCCAGCCACGGCCGTCGCCGAGCCGCTGCAGCAGCCCCGGGACCGCCAGCGTGGTCACCAAGGCCGCCATCAGCCACTACCGCCCCGCCGGGGTCGCCCGCGTGGGCAGTGCCGAAGACCGCCTTCCTGGACGCTGCCCACCGTGACCTGGCCTACAACCCCCGCCCCTGGCATCTGATCCGCAAGTACAAGGAGCGCAAGTACCGCGAACAGGCGACCCGGGAGAGAACACGCCTACCTGATTCCCACCGCGCGGCCGATGGCTGCGGACGCGACGTCGCCCTTTCACGTTGGGCCGCTGGCCCCGGGTGGCGAAGCAGACCGGGAGAAGGCGGGGACGCGGCAGTTGCCGCAGCTGGCGTGCATCCATACCTGCGGTCCGTCGCCGCGCAGGCGGATACGGCCGGGCTCACCGCAGGCTTCACAGGTGTGCTCCGAGTCCGTCTCGGCGGCGTCGGTCAGCGCGGTGGCCCGGTCGGCGTACTCTCCGTCGAACTCGCCCTCGATGAAGCGGTCGGCGACGGTAATGCGTAGGCCGCCGAACTTCGTGCCGAACGACTCGATCCGGTAGTCAGCGTCCAGGGCCAGCAGGCCGTGGTGCAGCCGGTCGAGCAGAGCGGCCCATCCGGGCCCGACGGTGGCGACCCAGACGGGGATCTGCCGCACGGCAGCGGAGCGAGAGGATTCCGGCGTCATGGACGCCATGGTCGCGCGAACCACTGACAATCGAATCCGTCCGCGCTTTCGGCACGGCGGGTCCGCTCATTCGGCGATCGGCCAGGTGCTTTGGCGGCTCAGATGGTGGTCAGCAGGCGCCGTTCGGTGAACTTCCACGGGCTTCTTGCCGCGGTGGTGAAGGCTGTCGGGCCCTCCGGGAGGTAGGTGAGGACGTCGAGGAGGAGGGTGTGGGAGACGGCCAGGAGCGAGCCGTGCTTTTCGGCGGTGTGTTGCAGGAAGTCGGCGCATCGGGTGGCGCGGCTGTAGAGGTCGGTGAGGCTTTCTGCTGCTCGTCAGCGCCTGTCCGGGCATCAGCCGAACGACGGCACGATCTTCTTCTTGCCGCCCTCTTCCTTCCAGGCGACCTTCGCGTCAAAGGTCTTGCCCTTCGATGAGACGAACCCCGTGCCCTGGATGGTCTTGCCGGCTGCCAGGTCCTTGCGCTGTGCATCGGTGAAGGTCACCTGGCACCAGGACCGCGGCGGCTCGTCGCCGGAGCCGAAGCCGGGGACGATCTTCTTGGCCTTCGCGTCCCAGCTGACCTTGCAGCCGAAGGTCTTGCCGGTCCTCGCGCTGACGAAGTCGTCGATCTCCAGCGACTGGCCAGCCAAGAGCGCCGTGACCTCCGCCGGCGTGAACGTCCGGCCGGACCACTTCGTCGGCTTGTCCGGCACCTCCAGCTGGAACCCGACGAACTTGCGGCCCTTGAAGTCGCCGACGCCGAGCGCTCCGGTGGCCGTGTAGGGCTTGCCCGCCTTGTTCGTGGCCTCGAACGAGATCGTCTCGCCCGCCAGCAGCTTCGCCACCTCGTCGTCACTGAACTCGTGGCCCGACCAGATCTTCTTGAAGACGACCTTCTTCGGGCCGCCCGGAGCGGCCTGCCACACACCCTCGGCGCGGGCGGCGACTACCTGCTCCTTAAGACCCAGCTCGGCGCGCATGGACGCGGCGTTCTTCGTCATCGTGGCAATGTCCTCGCGCACCCAGTCGGCGACGACGGCCAGGCGCTCCTCGGCGGTCGCCGTCCCGGCGGCGATGTCGCGCATGTCGGCGTAGACCTTCTCGGTGAGCCCGAGGTCGCCGATGCGCGTGCCCGGCAGGAGCCGCCAGCTCATCTCGCCGGCCTGCGCCAGCCTGAGCTTCCGGCCCTTCTCCGTCAGCAGCGGGTACTTCGCCTTGCCATTGGTGACCTCGGAATACGTCGAGGTGCGGGTCGCGCCCGTGCCCACGTCGCGCTTCTCCAGCTGCTTCATCAGCCACTTCATCGTCGGATGCTCGGGGCGCTTGTTCGCGCCCTCGAAGATGAACGGCCCCGCGATCTGGCCCAGGCCCTTGCCCGACTCGTTCTCGTCGCCTTCGGCCGTGTCGTCGCCGGCGTCCGGATCGAACACGGCCCGCCAGCCGGGGCTCTTGGGCACATTGGCGATGCCGACGAAGTCCGGGTACTTCTCCACGTGGCCCTTCTGCTGCTCGTAGAGGTAGTCCTCGGCGAGCATGGCCAGGTAGTTCTTCGCGAGCATCTCGTAGATGAGCCGTCCGGCCTTGCCGTACTTGTGCTCGACCTCGTCCAGCGAAGAGGGCACCTTCGGACCCGGACGATTCGCGCCGTGCGCGCCCTGGGGCTTCACGTGTGTGGACCGGGGCTGGCGGTGCGTCAGAAGCCCAGCGTCGACGCCGACCACGGCGGCGATCTTGTCGACCAGCGGGGCGAGGTCCTTGAACTGCTCGGGCGTGATCGTCTTATCCTCCGTGCGCGGGTACGAGACGACCTGGTCCTCGTACATCTTCTGGTAGGTCGAGAGCGTCAGGTTCGCCTTCACCCCCTTGCCGACGAGCATCGAGGACAGGGACGCCAGGTCGAGCAGCTTCGGCGGCGCGGTCTTCTTGCCCGCCTTGCCGTCCAGGACGACAGGGGAGGGGCCGTACTGCTGCGGCACCTGGCCCTTCTGGTCGAACCGCGGCTCATCAGGATTCGTGTACATGACGTCGTTCTCGTCGCGGAAGCGGTTCTGGAAGAACGGCTTCTTGACGTACGCGTCATGAGCCTTCTGCTGGTCGCCGACGAGAGAGACCATCGCCGACTTCAGCCGGCCCTGGCGCAGCACGAGGTCCTGACCGGACTGGCGGCCCATCGCCGTGGCGATACGGGTGAACTGCATCGAGAGGAAGTCCCACTGCGAGCGGTACATCGCCTTGCGGTAATCGCCCTCGTCCTGCATGGACTTCACCGGCCGACGCTGCTCGAAGGCCTTCTGGATCGACGCCTTCGACTCGTCGGTGAACTCCATGCGGCTGAACTTCTTACCGTGGAAGCCGAGTTCGTCGATCGCCTCCCAGAAGAGCAGGTCGCCCTCACCGGACGGATCCAGGTCCGTAGCGATGACGATTTCGTCGCCGCGGCTGAGCGCAGAACGCAGCGTCTTGATGACGTCAGAGACGTTCTTCTGTGGCTCGCGCTTCCACGAAAGATCCTGCGGGTTCCACGGCAGATTGCCCAGGTCCCACTTCTGATAGGCGTCCGCGAGCGAGGAGCCCACCATCGCGTGCGGCTGGGCGAACTCGTAGAGATGACCCCTCAGGCTCGCCACCTCGTAGGCCGTGCCCTTGTAGCTGCCCTTCGTCCCGCCGAGGGTGCTGGCCATGTTCCTCGCTGCGCTCGGCTTCTCTGCGACCACGATCGCGACCATGTCGACTCCTTCTCATCGTTGACTTGGAAGCGAGTACGAGCCTACTCGAAAAGAGCTCTCTAATGAGAGTCGAAAGGTATCTGAAAGGACTTTGAATGGTGCGAGAGTCATGTAAATAAGGCCGGAGCCGGCACGCTGTTCGAGCAATCGCCGCTCGTGAAAAAGAGAGACGACCCCGAGAAGCACAGCTTCTCGGGGTCGTCATCTGTCGAGCGCTGTCACCGCCCAGTCGGCAACCCCACGCCGAGCCGGACGCGGTACACCCGCAGCACCTTGCCGAGAGTCTCGAGTCCCTCCGGGTGCTTCAGGCCTTCCTCCAGCTCCTTCAGTCGGACGGGCCGCACACCGGCCACCTCGGCGACCTGCTTGCGCGTGGCCTGACCCCTGAGCTTGATCAGCAGATCCGGCAGGTCCGCGGTCAGGTCCTCGAACATCCGGAACTTCTCCCGCTCGCCCATGCGCGTGTGGCCGACATGGATCGCGCCACAGCTCTCTTCGCACCAGTACCAGCTCGTCGACGCATCTTCCCGGAGCTTCGCGGGGATCTCCTGCTCGCTCCGGTAGCGGCGCTTGAAGACCCACGTCCCTTCGCGCTGCGTCCGGCATCCGCGCGGCGCGTCCTCGGGCCGCGAGGCCGGCGCGGCCATACCCGCACACCGTGGAGTGCAGTACAGGCCGAGGTACACCGGGTCCTGGGCGCGGAGGCCCAGACCCTTGCCGCACGTCTTGCAGCGCTGCCGGGCGGGGAAGAGCTTCTCCTTGCTCGCCGTTGTCATCGAATCGGCCGTCCGTCCCGCTTGCGTTCAAGCTTCAGCTGCTTCCTGGTCGCCTCACGGGCCTTGTCCCGGAAGTAGATCGCCTCCTTGTGCGTGATCGGCGCGTCGTGGAGGTTGTGCGAGCCCCGCAGGAAGTTCTCCGTGCGGTCGGCGATGGAGTACGCCAGCGCCTGCTCGACCACCGCGCTGGTCTGGCGCACCTCGCCCAGCTCGTCGCGCAGCTTGCGCAGCAACCCGTCCCGCTCGCGTTCAGCGGCCTCGATGTTCGCCAGGCGTGCCACCACGCTGCCCAGCAGCGGGTCGCGGGAGCGGAACAACTCGACGGCGCGCTCGGTGGCGGGATCGGCATCAAGGTGCAGGTCGAGCTGCGCCAGCAGGAACGCCGTCACCAGAGTGCCCTGGCTCAGCCGCTGGCTGAACTCCCGAGCAGTGCTGTCGCTCACGCCCAGCTCACGGACTGCGGCTGCTCGCAGCTGCTCCCGCAGCGCGTTCATGATGCGCTCGGGCAGCGCCTTGATGTGCGGCTGGCTCTGCACGCCGGCGAGCCGGAAGCCCGACTGGGGGAGCGTGGCGGTCTCGGCTGTGCTGCCCGATCCACCCTTCGATGCCGCACTCTGCACGGCGTCCTGATGGTCGGTGAGCCGGAGCGAGCCGGGCGTTACATGCTCGGGTTCATCCGGTGTGGCGACGACGTCGTGAGAAGTGACTTCCGCCGCGGCAGCGTCCTCGACGTCTGGCTGTGCCCCGGGAGCTGGAACAACATCAGCCATAGGGCCTGCCGGCGCACCGCCCGGGAGGGTCCCGGCCGTTCCTCCCTGTCCACCGACGTCACCACCACCACGCTGGTTGGGTCTGCCGACCCGCTCGGAGTCGCCGGCGTCGGGCTCGTAGTCCGGCTTCAGGTCCAGGCGATCCTCTTCGGCGTCCACGTCGGGATCAGCCTGCAGACTTCCAACCTCGGGTTGAGAGTCGACGTCGCCGGCCTCGTCAAGCTGCGCCTCCGGCTCGGGCGTTGCCACCTCAGGCTCAGGCTGTGCCGCCTGGGCCTGGACGCGCTTGAGCTCTTCGCTCCCGCCGCGCCGGTAGGCGTCGAGGAACGACGTGTCCACCTCCATCACCTCGGCGGTGGGTGTGGTCGCTTCCAGCATCTCTGCGAAGTCCCGGCTCATCCGAGCTCGCCGTCCTCGTCATCCAGGAGGTAGTTGTCGCCGCGGGTGAGCCCGATGAGGGAGTCGAAGCCTGTGGTGACGACGCGTTCGAGGTTTGCCGAGTTCTTCGCCAGCGCCGCGACCTGGTCGACAAGCTCGTTGAGCCGTGCGATCTCCAGGGTCGGCAGATCGTAGTCGAGGTTCTCGCGTCGGATCTTCTCGACCACCGCCTCGGCCACGTACTCGTTCACCGAGGAGAACCCGCGCTTGTCAGCCCAGTACGCCGCGCGCTGCTTGTCGTCCGGGTCCAGCCGGACGAACATGCCCTGGGGGCCGCTGCTGCTGTTGCTCTGCGTCGCACTCGGGGGCTTCTTCTTCGGGCCGCGCGCAGGCTGCGTTGTCTTCTCCCGCTCCTGTGTGACGGCCATGCGCGACCTCTCCTTGCCTTGTTCGACTGATCTATGGGGACATCTTATCAACGCTATTAGATAAGTCGCCTGCGCTCTTTGTGCTTGGGCTCGAATACCAGTAGAGTCGCAGCCGCGCCCAGTCAGTCCCCCCTGGCGGCGCATCGCCGCAGCAGGTGGCCCTGCTCGATTCCTTTCCTCTCGGGCGGGGTCACCTGCTGCGGACCACACCCACCTTCGCGTGACGGCGAGAAGGGAAAAGGCCCGGTGCGACACATCTTCCGCACCGGGCCCTTCGTCTGCCTGATGGACTTCCGCTCAGCGGCCGGGCATGGGAGTCGGCGTCGCATTTGTCGTGCAGTCGACGAGCCCCTGGGTGAACCTCGGCGACTGCCAGATCGCTTTGTCCTTGTCGTCCGTCAGGTGTTCGACGATCGACCCGGTGCCGAGGGGCGCGCCGCCGGCGAAGAAGTGCAGCGCCTCCTGGCTGAAGCCCGCGTTGTACACCAAGGTCGACAGGCACTGGCCGGCCGCCGTGTAGGTCTTCTTCTGGCCCTCGTCCCGGGCGTAGGAGGAGAACATGGAGACCAGGCCCTTGGTGAGCTCGATGGACGAGTTGACCGGCTGATCCGCGCGGACCGGGTGAGCCGGCTTCAGGTTCGGCTTGCCAGCTACAGGCCTCGCGGCTGCCGTCGGCGCGTAGCTCTGAGTCTTGGGGCTGCTGCCGTTCGGAAGTACAGCCTTGTCGATGCACGCGTCGAAGTCCTCGCGCAGTGACCGCGAGGCCAAAAGCGCAGCGTCGTCCTCGCTCACCTTGTTCAGTCCATCGATGACTGCACCCATGTCGTCGCTGTCGGCCTTGACGATGTGGGCCAGTGCTCCCTCCGGCATTCCCGCCTTCCGCACTGCTCTGGTTGGGCAGGCCCCGCCGTCCTTGCTGGAACTCTCAGCGCCCTGGAGGGCGAGCTTGTCCAGCGCCTCACCGAGGGCCATATCGGTGACCTTGACGGTGCTCACGGTCGGACTCGGCGCAGACGGCGCCTGGGTTGTACTGCCGTCGCCACTGGAGCATCCGGCGAGCAGAGCGCCCGCGGCCACACCGAGTGCTGCGGCCGAGGGCGCAGCCTTCCTCGTCCTCCAGGTCTT
Source organism: Streptomyces sp. NPDC086080 (assembly GCF_044540255.1). NCBI lineage: Bacteria > Bacillati > Actinomycetota > Actinomycetes > Kitasatosporales > Streptomycetaceae > Streptomyces > Streptomyces sp. NPDC086080. The sequence goes on along the minus strand of NZ_JBITRU010000008.1, from coordinate 70,331 downwards.
CATCACTTCTCGCCTCGCCTGTCGCTGACCAGCCCGATTGGATCGACTGGTCTTCGAGGATATCTTATGCGAATGCCTATTGAATGACAGTCTGTGATGAGTCAGAATGCCGCGAAGTGAGGGGGTGCAGAGGGCGCGCCGAGCGGGGCTCGGGCCCGCAGGGTGCCTGCGGGCCTGTTTGGCGCTCGGGGATCAACGGAGTTGATCCGGAGGGCTCTGCGACACCTCGTGCGCGTGTCGGCTACGGGTGGCCCCCTGTCGGGCGGCTGTTCGTGGGCCTCTCATCTCCTCCTACGAAGGGCTGCTCGACATGACTGCTCTTGCTTCTGCGCGGGCCACCACCGACGTCGATCCGCTGACGCTCACGCTGCTCGTGAGCAGTGACCAGAAGACCTGGCACCCGATCGTCTTCGAGGGTGAGAGCCCGGCCTACGTCGACAAGCAGGCCGCGGCCCGGCTCAAGGAACAGCCGTACCTCTCCGTCGAGATGGACGACTCGACCTGCTACGGCCAGTTCCCGCGGACCTTCAATGCGGTGTTCGCGTCCATCACCCGCGACCAGCAGCTCGTGCAGGTGCACACGCTCTGACGCGCATCCGGCTTTCAGAACGAGAGATAGGACGGACCATGACTCTGTCTGCTGTGCACGTCCCTGCACCCATGAAGCCCGGTCCGGTCGTCTACACCGACCAGCAGCTCCTGCACGTGCTCATCCACCTGGCGCAGGGAGAGAACACCCTGGGACGTCGCACCTTCGAGCAGCGCCGCAGGGGCATCGATCCATCAGCTCCGCTCTACGAGCGCCGCTTCGGCAGCTGGAACCGTGCGCTGGAGCTCGCGGGTCTCGCCGTGATCGAACAGCCCCAGCAGCTCCAGACTGCGACGACAAAGTGGACCCAGGAGCAGCTCATTGCCGCGATCCGGCAGTGTCTGCGGGAGACGGGATCCACGACGCTAGCGGCCTACGAGGCCTGGCGCACGGATCCGGCGGACCTGAAGAGTGATGTCCCGCCGGCCACCACCATCCGCTTCCGGATGGGCAGTTGGTCGCGGGCCACAGAGCTGGCTTGCGGCTGAAATCCATCGGTTTCTGCGACACCGTTCTTTTCGCGCTGCGCCCTGTTCAGCCCTGCGCAAATCCCACTACGACCGAGCCGAGGACCCCATGACCGTCGTCGCCGCACCGATCCCTGACCTCCTCCCGGCCGACGCTGCGTCGGCCGAGATGACCCGTACGGTCACCGCGCCTGAACTGCTCGGCGTCGCCGCGCAGCTGCCCGAGCTGGAGTGGTGCCCCTTCTGCTCCTACGACGAGACCAGCGAGCCGGGCCTGCCCCGCGACATCGTCAAATGCACCGTCGAACCCGCCCTGCCGCCCGAGGACTGGGACCCGCGCTGGGGCCAGGGTCCGCTGTACGAGGTCACCTACCTCTCCTGCGGCCACACCCTCGCCGAGCTCTGCGAGTCGGCGGCTCCCACGCTCCACTCTCCGAAAGACCTTCCCCACGCACCCCCTGACGGCATTACAGAGCCTGGTGCTCCTCTTCATCGTGCTGGCCATCGTCGCCTGCATCCTCTGGATCGCCCGTGAGATCAGCACCCAGACCCGGACGCCGGCACCGGCCGCGCAGCGCCCGGAGACCGACGGGTCCACACCCATCGTGCGCATCGCGGTCCACCGGCCGAACGAGCCATACGACCACGAGAAGCACGGTCTCTGAAGACCAGCACTCCATTCATCTGACCGCCCTCAACTCCCACGCCTGAGGCTGCCGTCCGTCATCGAAAAGGAAGGAATCCGCACCGCATGGCCAATTTACGACGGAATCGGATCACCGCAGTCGAGGGTCGGCAAGGGGCCATGGCACGCGGCCAGTCGCCGACCCGTCATGAGTCGCACCTGGCGCCGGTGAATCTGACCAAGCCGTACGTCTACGGGCAGAGCGATCCGGCATCCCGGCCGGTGGTGCCGGAGGTCAAGCGGCGTAAGCGGCGCAGCGCTCGGGACGTCGTCAAGTCCGTGCTGTCGCGAGCGACGCGCATGGTCGAGCGGCCCACCGAGCTCTCGGAGGGTGAGCCGACGGTCCGGGAGCAGTTGACGTACGCGCGCATCGTGATCGACGACATGCTCCTCGACCTGGACGCCGGTGACGTGAAGGAGCAAGACGCCCGGTCCCTGCTGCGGACGGTCGAGGACATCTACGCCCAGGTGTCGGGCGTCGAGGTGATCGAGGTCGAAGACGCGAGCGCGTCAGCAAAAGGGCGAGCCTCAGTTCCGAATGAAGGTCCGTGAGTACGAGGGTCCCAATTTCCGTCAGGCGTTCGTCGTGCACATCGACGGCACTCGCACATCAATCAGCGACTGAGCTAACGGCAGTCCAGGACGCAGCAGAAACGCCGCGCCCCGGGCTGTCGACTGTCAGACGCAATTACCGTCCCGAGGAGGACTCATGCCCACCCATTACAAGAGGCCCGAAAAGCACTACGTGAAGCCCGGTGACACCGTGGTAGTGAAGCTCGGATGGTCCGAGTGCATGATGAGCCTCGGTCTCGCCGGGAAGTTCATGCCGGTCCGCATTCTGGAGAATGACGGGTTCGGGCAACTCCTGTCGGTCGACACCGAACGCGAGTACTCCATGCCGAATCCGCTCGGCTGGATGAGCTTCTACAAGGACGACGAGGGCTGGTACTCCCGCGACGTCTACGAGATTGGCGCATCCCGCACCGTGACCCATACGACCGGCCGGTTCTACGTCTACGTGGACGGCAAGCAGCTCTACGGCGTCCAGTCTCGGCTGTTCGAGGAGATGCGCGACGAGGCCCGCGCGATGCACGAGCGGGACATCCCGAGCGCTGAGGTCAGGTTCGTGGAGAACAGCCGGTGCCTGCCCACCTGGTGGTCGTGCTCCGTCGTCGTGCCGCTCGACACCGAGATCCGCGAATTCGACGGCCCCCGGTACCGGGACACGTGGATCGACCTGCCGACCCACTTCAACCTGTTCGCCGGTCGCTACCACTTCCAGGAGGTCTGAGCGTGATCGTTGGCTACAGCTACGCGGCCGAGAACCTGTGCCCGAGCTGCACGATCAAGGCGATGCGGGCAAGCGGCATCACGGTGCAGCGCGGCAAGCCGCACGAGGAAGCGATTCGTAAGGCGGCCGAGAAGCTCGGGATCGACTTCGACGACGAGCACTCCTACGACTCCGGCGACTTCCCCAAGCCGGTAACGGACCAGCAGTGCGAGACCGAAGTGACCGAGCTACCGGATGCCGAGCCCGGCGTGCGCCACGCCATTTCCGATGAGCGGTGCTCCGGCACCAACTGCGGCAAGTGGCTGAAGCTCGGGGAGAAGTCGCCGACCGAGGCCGGTCTGACCCGCTGGGTCCGCGACGACTACGAGCTGCCGCAGGCCCTGGCCCGAGAGATCGCCAGGAAGTTGCGCGAGTGGGGCCTGTCACACAAGGAGTTCATCACGGAGGACAACGTCCGCCAGGCCGCCGCGATGTTCCCGCATGACTACGCCACCGTGCACGCCGAGGGCAACCCGCAACACATCGAGCTGCGGCGCACCCCCGAGTACGACGACGCCCCGTGCTTCTACTGCGAACAGCCGTGGGAGAAGCACACGTTCACCTGCATCACCTGCGCCAACCACGTGCCGGCCGATGCGCCGCACGGCCACGAGGTCCAGGTCAAGGGACAGATCAAGTTCCGTGAGGCCAAGCCCACGACATGAGAGGGAAACACCCATGCCCGCAGTCTCCGAGCTGTACGACACCAACGGATCGCACGACGTGCTGACCGGCATGCTGGCAGCGCTCCGCAGCACTCAAGGCCGAGGCGTGAAGCTGACGCCGGTTCAGAGCGGCTTCCTGGAGCACTTCGGTGCGATCGACAAGGCGGCCCGAGAGGGCGGCCAGCTTCCGGACGCCTGGCACGCCCAGCCCGGCATGCAGACGGACCACCCGCACATGACGGTGCTCGTCTGCGAGGGGGACCGGGTGATCTCCGAGGCGAACCGCAACATCCTCAAGGTCAAGTGCGGGGAGCTGCGGTCGGCGCTCGAAGCGTGGAAGCAACTCAAGGCGGAGGGCGACAGCCCGCGCGCCGAACGCGAGGAACTGGAGCGAGCAGCCGGCGAAGCAGAGAACGTCGCCAAGCATCTTCAGATCCTCGGCGTGGTGGACGGCCTTTTCGAGGGCTGGGAGATCTGAAAGCCCGCCCGGTCGATGAGCAGCGGATGCCGTCCTCCCCTATGCGGCATTCGGCGGGTTTGACTCCCGCACCGGGCACTTACACACATTCGTCTCAGCAGCAGAAAGGGAAACCATGGGTGCGAGCATGCGTGAAATGCGCGAGTCGGCTCGTGAATACCTCGAAGGAGAGGGTCGCGACCCGGAGCGGTACAACATCGACGGCATCGTTCGGGACGCCTGGGTCGACGGCAACGGGTCGGACGAGGTGTGGAAGGCGGCCGTCGAGAAGCACCACATCCGGTTCATGGTCGGTGACTGGGTGCGCATCACGGTGGAGGTCGAGGACGGTTTCACCGAGCACCACTACGGTCCGATCGAGAACTTCCGCAAGCCCGACGGGAATTTCTACCGCCGTAACGTGGCCAAGCCGTACGCCGCTTTTCTCCACCCGGAGTACACCCGCAGCCACGTCGTGCCGCTGTCCGAACTGGTCGCGGAGGTCGAGGACTTCGAGATCGTCACCGAGTGCTCCCAGGTCCACGAGGGTGGGCCGCGGCACAACTACGGGGTCTACCAGTGCATCGGCGGTCACGGCCCCTACCCGCCGCCCGCCACGGTGATGGTGATCCACAAGGTGTCTGGGCGGAAGAAGCGGTTCTGCGACGCCTGCAACACCCCGGAGAAGCGGGCCGGCCTCGCCGACGAGGCACTGATGTACCAGCGCAACGCCAAGCAGACGATCTTGAAGCTCCGCGCGAACGCGGAGCTGATCACCGGGCCGACCGGCGACCCCTTCTCCTCCTACGACAAGACCGAAGCCGACGTGTACCGGGAGTTCGCTGACACCTTCCCCTGGCTCGTCCCGGCCAAGGCAGCCGAGGTGTACGCCGCATGGAAGGAGCAGCAGGGTGCGCACGCCGCTGCGTAAGACGTGCACGACGGGCGGCTGCCAGAGCAGGGCGACCCACCTCCTGGAGTACAACGACGACTCCCCGCTCGCGGACAACGTGCGCCGGGTGCACGACCAGGTGTGCGAGGAATGCGGCAACAGCTACATGCGCACCAACCGGGTCAAGCGCTGGCGCCCGTACCTGGCACGCAACGGTGCCGCAGAGCAGAGCATGTCGCCGAGGATCAGGGCCCGGATTCAGTCGGACGACGAGCCCGACGCGTACCCCCGGGACAGCGACTGGTGGGACGTCAAGGACGCTGCAGAAATGCGCGCGGGTCTGCTCCAGGTGTACGTCATCGACGTCATCGACAGCGTCGGCGAGGTCATCACGGAGTGCCCGAACCGGCTGGCCGGTCCCGGCTTCGAGGGCGTCTACCAGCGGCCCGCCGAAATCGAAGAGAAGTGGCTGGCGTACTGCGCCGCTGATCACTGGACCCCGTATTTCGGGATCGGGCCCGGCGACTTGGTCACCTTCGGCGGGGAAAACCTGCTGGTGGTCAATTACGACCAGGTCGACCAGGACTACGGCGACATCGGTGCCAACACCGGGTTCATTCTCTGTCAGCCCACCACCACGACGGCCGTCCGCCTCCTGGTGTGGGTCGAGGAACTGAAGAAGGTCAGGGAGGTCACTACTGGAAGGAAGCGGAGAAGTGAGCCTGGCTCGAACGGTTGAAGTGGTTTGGTACTACCGGGACCCGCGTGGCGGCCCGGGGCAGGACGAGACCGCGGAGCGCAAGACGGACGTGGTCCTGCTGGAGAAGTACGCCGACGAGCACAACATGTCACTGGACGTGTTCGGCGAGGTCCGTCGCTCCCTGGCCGTGAAGTACTTCGGAGAGAGCCTCAAGAGCAACAGCATCTTCGCCGACAGCATCACGAGCGTCTGCAACTGCGAGTCGACCGAGGCGTGCGAGTACGCCGAGTTCGGCGGCCACCGGTTCAGCCTCAGCGACGGCTCGCGTATCGGCAGCATGACGATCCGTGAGAACGTGCCGAACCCGCGCGAGGGCTACCCGAACTCCAGGCTCGGAGTGGAGAACGTCAAGAAGCAGTGGGCCGAGCTGACGCTGGCCGCGATCATCGAGCAGGAGGGGCACCGGTGAGCGACGTGCAGGAGCACCTGGCGAAGATGCTGCGGATCATCGGCATCGAGAAGATCACCGCGCGGAACATCGAGAAGGTGTGGGTCCGCATCCGGATGTGGGAGGTCGCCGTCCGGTGCTCCCGCTGGGACGCTGACGCCGACGAGCAGCGGTTCACAACGGTCGAGGAAGTCCGCGAGAACGTCGGCGTGGCCGCAGCCGACGGCACGAAGAAGCTGACGGACGTACAGTTCGACAGGCAGCTCGCCCACAACGTTCGGGCCGAGGCCGAGAAGTCGTACGCGTCCCTCACCCGCTTCAACTGAGTACGTGCTCAGGGAAGACGAGGCCTTCGTCCGGGAGAACGGGCGCGTCTTCATCTTCACGAGGAACCCCTGACCAATGAAGATCGCCGTTGTCAGCCCGACCGCGCTGCTCACCACGCCGTGGAGCAGCCTCCACCACATGCCGCTTCCCGCACCGAGCGACTTGGCCCAGGATCTCGTGCGGTCCTACCGCCTGATCGGACGACTACAGCAGGCGCACCAGACAGAAGGCAGCGCAGAAGAGTGGCAGTCCGCAATGAGGATCATCACGGACGCAGCCGCAGCACGGGTCAGGACCAGCTCCAGCTATATCGAGAAGATCCGGCAGCTCGCTGCCGACAAGACGTACCTGATCGACAACGGGCTCTGTCACGAAGAGCAGTAGACCCAAGGACGCCACAACAACTCAGCGGCTCACCATTCCGGTGGGCCGCTTTTGTTATGCCGGAAGGACGACAACGTCGCCGTCGAGACCATCCACGGCGCACTGGCCGACGAGATCGAGGTGATGAACCGAGCCCGGGCCGCCTTCTACGACCTGATGGTCAAACACAACACGGACCTCATCAGCGCCGGGTTCTTCGGCCGCCCCACCTCCTGAAAACCTCTAAGGAGACCTGACCATGCCCCGCTACACCCTCGTCGAGCACGAGAACCTGGCCAACTTCGTCGTCGCCGTCGCGGTCACCCCGAAGCTGGAGGCCAGGGCCAAGCAGCATATGGGCGTGATCTTCGACGACCATGCGAAGGCCGACACCGCCGCGAACGAGATCAACGACTGGGCCTGCGTCCAAAACGAAGGCGTCGAGCCGCTGTACCCGAACCGCGTCGCGCACCTGACCGGCTTCTCCTCGAAGTGCCGGATCGACGGACGCCGTCTCTACATTCCGACCACCACTTCCGACACCGCGATCAAGGATTCCTGACCGTGCAGGGGCCGAAGTTCAACCCGCCCTACGGTGGCGCCATCAGCCAGGTCACCGATCCCGCCGAGCATCACGGCTACCTGCACATGGTCGCCTGGGCCGTAGAGATCGGGTCCCACGCCCAGTACATCAAGGATCGGTGCGCGAAGGCGAAGGCCGCAGGCGCCCCGCTGGACACCCTGTACGAGCGTTCGGGTCCCTGCGGGGTCGGTACCGGAGAGTGGGTGCGGTTCAGCGACATCAACACCACCGGCCACGACGCGGCCCGCGGGTTCGTACGCATCGAGCAGTACGTGCGGGAGCTGGTGCGCTACCAGCACGCCGTTGCTCAGTACCGTAAGTGGCGCAGGACGGCGCCGCCGCTCAAGACGTTCACCGTCACGATCACGGCTCCGATCACCACGACCGTCCGTGCGCTGGACGAGGAGGACGCGCGCCGGACGGCGATGGCCGGCTGGGCGCCGAGCCCGGACGGCACCGCAACGGCCCGCCTGGCCGGACCGCCCGGATCGTGGGTCGCGAAGTTCAACGGCACCCCGAGCGTCAAGGAGGTCCGGCGATGAACCCGATCGAGCTGCGCGCGCTGATCCACAAGGACCTGAACGCGCAGGCCGGCACGCAGTGCAGAGACATCCTGACCGTCGAACCGATCCCGACGGTGCCTGGCGAGCCCGTGCTCCTGCGGGTGCAGGCGCCGGACCCGATGGGCGCGATCCGCACCGACCTGATCGAGATCAGCGAGGAGCGCTGACGCCGCCTGCTTCCGTCGTTCCCGGCCGGTGTGGAGGGGGGACTTCGGCGCCTACGGTGCCGGGCTCGCCCGGGTGCTGGCTGTCGCCGGTGTCACCGTTGGGGACATGGACCGTCCGGACCGGACCGCATGCGCTGGGCTCAGAAGGGCCACGGCGGGTCAGTCCCCCTTGGCCGAGGTGAAGTCGTCGACGAAACCGCCCTCGCCGGCCGGCTCGTCTGTCCGCTCGCGGGTGCTCATGACGTACGCGCCGGCCTCGCCGACCTGTTCATCACCTGCCCGCTCGACGGCGCCCCGCAGCCGCTCGTACGTCGCGGCGTCGAGGGTGCCCTCGGCACGCAGCACGTCGAGCACGCCGAGGGCGTTGTCTTCCAAGGTGCGGCCGGCGTCGTCAGACGCTTTGAGAACCTTCGCGATCCCTTCGAGGCCGATGTCGCCGTCGGCGTTTATGGCGGTCAGCTCGCCGAGCACGCGCCCCGCGTCGTTGGGCACGAGGTACGGCCGGTAGCCGAAGGGGCGCCGTACGCGCGTCTCGCGGTCGTCCTGGTGGCTGGTCTGCTCGGTCACGGTCTCTCTCCGGTGTTCATCGGCGCGGGCCGTTCTGCGAGCGAAAGCCTGCCAGAAACCCCACGGTTGTTCGGGATGTGCCGTGGCGCCCTGCGGGACCCGCCCGGCGGGGTGCCGAGCGGGTGCTGCAGGGGCGGCCGGTCAGTCTTCCCAGTGCATCTCAGGTACTGCGGGCAGCCCGGCGTCTTCCCGGCGCTGCATCTCACGTCGTACTGCGTCGGCCGACTCCTTACTGAGCCCGCCGAAGTGCTGTCCAAGCAGCGTGTCGCGGTGCGCGTCCGGCTCGGCGTCCATGTCGCCGATCGTGGCTGCCTCTGCTGCTACTTCCGCCCAGAGCTTCCCGGCCACGTCCTCGATCACTCGGACATGCATCGTGGCATCGCCGGAACTGCCCAGGGATCCGTACCACTCTCCATGTTCACGCGTAGCGGCCTTGACGTCTCCGGAGGCGAACGCCCGCTTCACGTACCTCGCATCGCGCACGAATGTGCTTGTCGCCTGATCGAGTCGACTGTCAATCGCCGCGATGGCTGCCTCGCCGGCCTCTTCGATCGTCGCGTGCCGCGTGAATGCCCCGTTGATCGACAGCAGATAAGCAGTCATGACCGCATTGTCGCGTTCCACGGTCAACGGCGCCGCCCATTCTGCGACTTCCAACCTGCCAGGAACCCGCGGTTGTTCGTGACGTATGTCGTCGACGCGCCCCCACGTCTGCCGCCCGCGGTCACCATACGACGGCGACCACTGCGGCGGCGGCGAGTAGCCGCACGAGGTTGCCGACGAGGATCTGCAGCGCGAACGCGATCACGGCGAGCCCCGAGGCGGGGCGTCGATCTTCCACGCGCTGACGGGGTCGGCCCATGCGGCGATGACGGGAATCGCGATCAGCGCGCACACGCGGATCAGGTCGCCGAGGTTGAGAATCGCGACGGCGGCGATGTGGCGGGCGGTGAGGCAGGCGAGGCGTCGGTTCATGAAGTGCTGTCTCCGTTCGAGGGGCGCACGGCGTACCGGCCGTACTTGGGTTGGTGTACGCGGGGGTCGGCGCCGACCTACTTGCCGATCGTTGCGGCGTGCGGCGGCGTGACGGTGGGGTGCAGGCGGGCGATGACGTCGCGGATCGCCTCGGGCCCGATGCCGTTCTCACCGGACTTGAGCACGATCTCGAAGACGATCTGCTTGCGCGGGTCGCCGCCTGTCTCGCGCAGGTCTTCGACCTCGACGGGCGGCGTGTGACCGAGCCCGCTCGCCTCGAAGATGCCGCGCACCTCGGCGTCGAGGTCGGGGTCGCTGCCTCGGGTAGTGGCGTCGTCGATCTGCTCGTGACACCGGCGCATCGCGACGTCGGCGTCGGCGGAGGGCGCTGCGGACCGCCCGCCGCCACCAGGTCCTGGACGCCGAGATCGGCCCGCTGGTCAAGCAGGCGGCCCCACGCTGCTGGAGCTGTTCGGCGTCGGCCCAGAGACATCCGGCCAGCGGCTGGCCTCGGCCGGGGACAACCCCGAACACATGCGGTCCGAGGGGGTGTTCACGCACCTCGCCGGGGTCGCGCCGATCCCGGCTTCCTCCGGCCGCACCCACCGTCACCGCCTCAACCGCGACGGTACCAGGGCTGTCCAAGAAGGACATCATGCGCTGCCCCATGCGACTCGTCGCCCGCGAGGTCTACCGCGCCCTGACCAGCACACCGGCCACACACATCACTCAAAACGACCTCGCTCCAGCTGCTTGACAGCTGTATGAGCGTCCTGAGAACGGAAAATCCGATGAGCGCCAAGCTGTACGACGGGCTGCGGCTGACCGCGCACGCGCCCGACCTCTTCGAACTCACCCGTATGATCTCCCAGCGCATGCGCGAGGTCTTCCGCGAGTTGGCTGTACCCATCATCGCCAGGAACGTCGCCCGCGTCGTCGACAACGCCGAGGTACGCGAACGCGACATGGGCGGCCCCCTGCACAACTACCTCGTCTACCGGGCCCGGAAGCTCTGGCTCGACGAGCAGGCCGGACTCGATGACCGCATCACGTTCCACGATCCGCTGCGCTTCAGCATCGTCTTCGGCCAGGTCGACGACGAGTGGGGCACACACCGGCTGGCGTACCCCTTCGCCGGGAACCGCGCGTACACCGACGCGCTCCTGGCCCTCGAAGCCGATGGCCACCCGATCTTCGTCGACTACCACTACCAGAACCAGGCTGATCGGCCGGCGGAGGTCTCGGACGACGAGTGGAAGCATCGGCGCGACGACTGGAACTCTCTGCTCGACGCTGAAGACCCTGAGACCGATGGCACCTTCGAACACCTGCCCGGATGGCAGCTCTCGGAGAGCATCGAGGGCGTCTTCGACACGGTGCTGCTCGGATACAAGGACACCGTCATCGATCTGAACGCGCACCGCACCATCGAGCAGCGCATGCGCCAGGCACTGAACAGGGCAGTGACCCTCGACCTGGACCTCGATCCGGTCGACGGCATCAACAGAGTGTTGACCCGCAACCAGTGCATCGAGCGTGCGATCTCGCAGTACCTCGACACCGCCGAGGGCAAGGACATGCCGCGGCCCGCGCCACTGCCGCGTGCTCGGGAACTCGACATCATGATCAGCGAGTTGCCGCCGGTCTACGAGCCTCCGGCCGAAGCCGTTGCCCGGATCTGCGAGCTCTATCGCGAGCAGGCGCTGACTGGTGACTGATCTGGATCGACGCAGTCGATCCGGAAGTAGATCTGCAGAGGCCTCTGCACCCCCTCGCCACGGGCGCGATCGCTTCATGGGTTCGAATCCCACCGCTGTGCCGGAGCCCATGAGGTCGGTTGTCTTCCTGCTGCTACGAGCTCAACGCCGGCGCCGCCGCAGTCGCTCACCCCATCGGACAGAGCACCTTCTGAACCAGGAGCACGTCATGTTCCCCATCATCCGCACCCGCACCAACCGGCAGCTCAACACCGCGATCCAGGAGCTGCACGACCGTGCGGAGTCCGAGCGCCGCCGGCGCCTGACGGCCGAGCAGCGCCTCGAGCGGGCCCTGGCGCTGCTGGAGGGTCAGGACACCGACCTGGCCGCCCGGCTGCGCGCCGTACTCCAGGGGGACCAGCCGTGACCGCGAACCACCACCAGCCTGCCCCCCCGCCTTACCGCTTGTGCTTCAGGCCCACGGAGCATGCGAAAGCGGAGGCATCAGCTGATCGCGCCCGTGGGCGTCCCCAATCCACATCACGAGAAGAGCGAGACCACCATGGCTGAGTCCACGACCACCGTGAAGCACGACGTCACCGTCGACTTCGGCTGCATCGAGCTGACCGGAGCGCTCGTGCACGACAACGAGAACCGTGTGCTGGAACTCGAAAACGCCGAGGGCCCCGCCGAGCCCATCTCGATCAGCCTGCAGGGCTACGGCCTTACGCCCGAGCCCGGGAACGTCTTCATCAAGGACTGGTCCGAGCACTCGGGCTTGACGGCTCGCCTGGCGCAGGCAGGTCTGGTGACGCCCGTGCACGCACTCACCGTCGGACCCTTCGGTTCGACGGCCTACGAAGTGCAGGTGACGCTGTAAGTCTCGGGATCCCCATCGCCGTCGGACTGGTCCTGCTGATGTTCTGGTTCACCCTGGCAGTCGTCCACCGAGGCAAGATCGTCGATCCCGAACACTCCTACCGGCTCGCCTGCAAGGTCGACGACACCGCACGAGCGGACCAACTGAAGGCCGAGTTGCGGGACATCCGGACATCACGCCGGAGGTCTGGTCGGGGGAGTGGCCGGTAACCCAGCGAAGAACACGAGTCTGATCGGCAAAGCCGATTCGGGACTCGGAATGACAAGCATTCGATCAGCATAGCTGATTCGGAAGAGGCACTGAAAGAGAACATCATCTGATCAGCGAAGCTGATCCGGATGGTGGCATGACAGACAACTGAACATCTCAGCTCAATCCACCCACTGCGCGCGGACGACGACGTCGACCGTGCGCTGTGCTGTATTCGAGGAGAGGAACTCATGTCGAACCCCCGCAACAACGGACAGCTCATCGGCCGCCTCGCGAACGACCCCAAGGTCTTCGAGAACAAGGACGGTTCCAAGAAGGTCCTCTTCACGGTCTTCACCGACCGTGCCTACACCAACGCGCAGAACCAGCGCGACTCGGACGCCGTGCCGGTCGAGGCCTTCGTCCGCGCACAGACCCAGGGTCTGGGCCCCTACGCCAACATCCACAAGGGTGACCTCGTCGCCGTCGGCTTCACGCTCCGCATGGACCGCTACTCCAAGAACGGTGAGCCGGTCTTCGACCTGAAGGTGATCTCCGAGGACATCACCTTCCTGGAGCCGCGCTCCGTGACCCAGGCCCGCCTGAACGAGCGCGTGCAGAACGCCGAGGCCCAGAACCAGGCCCTGCAGGCCCAGGCTGCTCCCGTGGCGGCTGCCGCCCCGGCCGTCGCGCACGCGAGCGCCGTGGACGAGCAGCTGCCGTTCGGCTGAGCCAAGCCGCCACCAGCCACAACTGAATACCGAGAATCGAATACAGCGATCCCCGGTGATGGAGCCTGTCCCGCTCCGTCACCGGGGATCTTCGTTTTCGCTGAATCTCATGTCACCACGAAGGGGATCAGCGAACAACATCCTTGTCACGTCTGGAGGTCAGTCGTGAGCGCCGTCGCCATCTTGCAGGAGACCCTGCCGTTCGACTTCGCGGCCAACACGCCGCTCTGTAGCGAAGAAGACCGCCTGGCCGACCAAGAGCTGTGCAAGGGCTACCTTAGCCGCTGGGCCGGCGCATTCGGCTCTGGCCGCCAGGCGGCGCAGCCCGTCACCTTCGAGGAATTCCGGGCAGCCGCACGGCGGTTGGCCCAGTAGACCCACCACAGACTTTTGCACGGAGCGGTTCGAATCCGCAGTGCGCCGACTGATCCTCGGCGTGCGCCAGTGGGCACACCGTGCAGACCGACCGCGGAACAGGTTCGATTCCTTAGCGCTGCAGCTGATCCCTGCGGCGCGTCCCTGGAGGTCTCCGCGGCTCCGGCTTCCCCAGCACCTCGGTGCGCGCTCTGCCTTCGGGCAGCAGCTGCGCCGGGGTGCTGTGTTTTTTCTTCTTCGTGGTCGCCCTGCTCGTCCCGTGAAGGCGGTGAGCACAAGGGATCAGCGGAGCTGATCCGGATCTGGCGTTGAAGAACATCCTCGTCGCGTCAGGAGCCGAGCCATGAACTGCCCGAACTGTGCCATCGACATGGAGTCGAACGCCCACGGCGTCCGCGCCAGCAAGAAGGCCGAAGGGGTCACGCACACGTGTTCCGAGTGCGGCTACAGCGAGACGCGCTGACCAGCGGCTTCTTCGCCCTGCCTTTCCTCTTCTCCTCCTCTTCTACTGCGATCTCGAAGGAAACCATGCCGATGAACACGCTCCAGACGATGCCCGGCTTGCCCATCATTCTCATCGTCTTCGCCGCCGCCTTCGCGACGATGGGACTCGCGTTCCTCCTGCCGGACATGATCGGACGGAGGCCGAAGGCCAAGGACCACGACGGCAGGCCCGGCCATCGAGTCCGGCCCGCCGTCGGCAGCTACGTCCTCCTCGCCGAGGCCAGCGGATACCTCGAGTACGAGTTCGGCGCGGTCCCCGGCAGCATCGGCATCGTCGTCCGGCATTCCCTGAACGGCATCGACGACACCGGGGTGTTCGTCCACTGGCTGACGAAGCCGGACGACCTCGTGCACCAGGACCTCGCCGCCTTGGAGGCCGCACGCATCTACGGCGTGCGCTGTGAGTTCGACGAGCTCGCCTTCTTCGAACACGCGCCGGCCGCCAGGGCCCAGCACCGCCCACTGACCCAGCACTGACCATCATGAGTTTCCTCAGCCGCATCGGCTTCATCGAGACCGAAGAGCAGGAGCGGACCCGGCTGGCCCAGGCCCCCGAAGGCTCTCTGAACCACTACCTGTCCACCCTTCCCGTGACCATCGAAGAGTGGCCCAAGGACCTGCTCGTCGAGCTGCCCTGGGAGCCGCCGCGCACGGACCAGTCCTACCGCGTCGTCGTGGTGCCGATCGAGTTCCGGAAGGACGCTCTGCCCGACGGCGTCGAGGAAGAGCCCGTGCCGCGCAAGCGCCACTCCGGCTCCTGGACCTGCGCCGTCGTGTACTCCGACCACCCGAGCTACCCGGTCGGCGGCTACCGCATCATCGTCCCGGCCGCCGAGCTGGCCCGCGGCCGGAAGATCGAGCTCGCCGAGCCCGCAGCATGAGCACGACCCTCGACCACCCCGGCACCAACACGGACACCGACGCCCTCTTCGACGCGATCGTCGAGAACGAGGAGCGGGTGAAGGACGACGGCGCTGGTGACCACAACCGCCTGAGCCACTACGTCAGCAAGGAGGACATCGTCCGCTCCTCCACGACGAGCGAGCCCGTCTTCGCCCTCTGCGGCAAGAAGCGGGCCCCGTCGAAGAACCCGGAAAAGTACCCGGTCCGCCCGGAGTACAGGGAGATCTGGGAGAGCCTCAAGGAGGCGTAGCACCATGACCGTCAGCGAAGAGCAGAAGGTCGCCGCCGTCCACCGGCTGAGCGTGATGTCCGAGCGGCACCCCGAGCTGAAGCGCCGCGTGGCGGACGCCCGGCTCGAGCTCGCTGCCGCCATTCTCACCATGGACGCCGTGGAGGAACGCATCCAGGCCGGGGAGAAGATCCACTCCCTCCAGGAGCAGGCAGCCGTCGAATTGGCGAAGAACGCCCATGCCCAGGCTCTGGCGGACCTCCTGCGGGGCGAGTACTGAGCCGCACGCGCTCGTCCCCGCAACCACCACCGAACCACCCATAGGAGGCTCCGTCATGCCCGATGCGCCCGAATACACGCCCCGCAGCATCTACACGCTGGAACCGCACGCTGATCTTGTGACCGCCGAGAACGGATACATTCCGATCGAGGCCATCGTCGAGCGCGTCTACGGCAAGCCGTACAGCTCGCTGCGCGGATGCCAGCGGGACGACGAGCACATCGGCAATGACAGCGTGAAGCTCTACGAACTCACCTCCGATGGGGACTACCTGCAGGCACTCGGCGACCTCGACGGCGCCGAGATCTGCCTCGGCTGGGACTCCCGCACCGGCGAGAGCGCCTTCAAGACCGGCATGACGGAGCTGGACTACTGGCTGAGCATCCGCGTCGCCGACGAGAACACACCAGCCACCGTCGGGGCGAACCCGCCGGCGACGCAAGACCTTGAGAAGGCCGTGTTCGAGGGCCGGTTCTTCGCCGATCGCGCCTTCTCGCCGTCGCTGAGGCTGGTCCTCGCCGACCTCATCCGCCGCGGCGTGCTGCCGCGCGGCGACTACCTGTTCCGGCACTGGTGGTGACCAGAGCGAGATGACAGCTGAAGCGGTGGCCGAGTCCCAGACATCCGTCTTCGACGTCGCCGAGTACATCCTGCAGAAGCGCGCCGCGGCCGAGCCCGACCGGCCGGCGATGACCGCGAGGAAGCTCCAGAAGCTCGTCTACTACTGCCAGGCCTGGCACCTCGCCTGGGAGGGCAGAGCCCTCTTCCCGGAAGCCATCCAGGCCTGGGCCTCCGGGCCCGTCTGCCCTGCGCTCTACGAGCTGCACCAGGGCCACTTCGAGATCGAGGCCGGCTTCTTCGCCAAGCGGCTGCGCATGCGCAGCGACCTCGGAACCGCCTGAGCACCAGCAGAAAGAGAGAGACCACCACCATGTACAACGGCCCCTTCCGCAGGCGCTCGCTCCTTCGCGGCTGGGCGATCGCGATCGCGGCCATCGCCGCCCTGGTCGCAAGCCTGGTCATCTGGGGCAACCAGATGAGAAGCCAGGAAGCCCAGGGCCGCGCCGCCATGGCCAACACGAAGATCGTCTACGTCGCGGACCCCGTGCAGAAGCTCGTCAAGCGCACCGACGGCAGCTACTACAGGGCCACGACCGCCTCGGAGCATTCGTCCGACATCAGCTACGACTACACGACCATCGAAGACCACAACGTCGTCGTGCCCAGAAGCGTGTCGGTAGAGGAGCGCAGAGCTCAGCCGTCGTTCCTGTGGCACCGCTCGACGTTCATCAACGACATCACGGTCCGAGTCATCGATCCACACGAAGCAGACCAGACGCCGCGCGTCGAGCGGCTGCGCTGCACGGTCGAGCCCGTCGATGCGTCGAAGCCGAGCTACACCGGCGACCCGCGCGACAGGAGTCGGCTGAAGATCGGGCCCGACCAGGAAGGCACGGACGCAGGAAGCCTGAGTGGTCTCTTCTCGAACGGCGGCCAGCAGCTGTGCCAGGACCGGATCACGATCCTCGTGCCGGACGGCGGCATTCAGCCGTAGCCGACTGGGGCTCACCTCTGGGCGTCGGCAGGTGAATTCCGCGGAGCCCCCGTCGACTGAGCATGATGCTCGCCGGGCGGGGGTCTCTCTTTTTCTGCCTGATCAGGGCATGAGGACCCGTGCACGGCGAGCGGCAAGGCGGCCCGCATCGTGGCGGCCGCCGAGCTGCACGACGGCAACGCCCCCGAGGCTCCGGCCCCGGCGGAGTACCGCAACGGCGCGGGCGGCACCCTCGGGCAGACGGAGGCCGCGCCGTGCGAGGCGGAGGCCACTCAGAAGCAGGAGACGGTCGAGACCGCGCGCACGGAGGCCACGGCGGAGGCTGGGGCCGGTCGGGCCGACCGGCCCCAGAGGCACGGCCCCCGCGTGCCCCTCAGTGGCGGGTGAGCCCCGAGCGCCGTATGGCGATCAGCGCCGGTCTGGTCCCCGCCCCTCCGCACGGACCAGGACCCACCGCTCCTCTGATCCACCCGCGCCGCCCGGTAGGCCGGTTGCCCGGTCGAGCCGGGCCGCACGCACTCAGCCCCACCCACACCCCATCGATAGTCGGGTAGCCGGGGCCCATTGCTGGGACCCCGGCCCCCTCAGAACCGGGCATGCGGCTTTCACCGCACCACGGCTCAAGCAGGTCACATGGGCCTGCCCGCATCCGCACCTTCGAGCGCGTGATGCTGCTGGTGACATTGCGAGTGCAGGAGTTCGAGGTTCTTCAGGTCGTTCCCGCCGCCGTGCTTTCGGTGCACGATGTGGTGCACGTTCAGCGTCCGGCGGACAGCATCGAACCAGGACACCCAGTCGTGGACGTTGTCCGGTTCAAACTCAGCTCCTTCGATGAGATCGAGGCCGCACCGTGCGCATCGGCCCTTCTGTCGGACGGCAAGGGTCTGGACGAACTTGTTCTCCAGCCTCAGCTTTGTCCGCTTGGCCGCACGTTCGGCCCAGTAGCCGACCAGCGCCGGATCGTCCTTGGAATGGGTTCCAAGGACCAACACGTGCCGGACGATCCTGGTCATCGCGGCGGGCTTGATATGTACCGGACCTTCTCCGAAGATCCAGCGGTTCTCACTCCCGGGAATCCGCTTGTCCCAGTACCGGGCCGCGATCCACTGCTTTCCCTTCCGCCGATGCTGCCTGCTCGCCCAGTTCCACAACTGGGTGAACATGATCCGATCGAGTTCGTTGAAAGCCTTCTTGGAGCTCCAGGGGCGGTAATACATGGTCCAGCCCCGGACGAACGAGTTCATCGCGCGGATCAGGCGATCCGCTGGACTGCCCCGATGCGTCCGGGTGATGTCCCGGATACGTTCCCTGGCCTTCATCACCGCGTTCTTGCTGGGTGTCACGAGGGTGTAGCCGTTGGCATAGGTCCGGATAGCGCACCCGAGGAAGTCAAAGCCGTCCGTGAGGTGCCGGACTTTCGTCTTTTCCTCATTGAAGGCCAGTCCTCTGGGCGCAAACCATTCCTTCAGCCGCCGGTGTGCCTCGTGCGCGGCTTGCTCCGTGTGACAGATGACCACGAAGTCGTCCGCATACCGCACAAGTGCTGGAGAATCCTCCTTGAGAATGCGGGAACCCCGCTGCTTCTTCCAGGAGACCCCGGCTGCTTCCTCCATTCCGTGCAGAGCAATGTTGAGCAGGAGCGGACTGATGACCCCTCCTTGCGGGGTGCCTTCCACCGTCGGCGCGAAGACTCCCCTGTCCATCACTCCGGCTTTCAGCCATCCCTCGATCGCATCCCTGGCGGGGAAACTGCCGATGGACCGCATCAGGTGCGCATGGTCGATCCGGTCGAACGCCGCCGACAGGTCGGCGTCCAGCACCCATCTCCGATTGCTGGCGGGCTTGCCCACCACCTGGAAGATGGCCGCCAGGGCGTCGTGACATCCCCGGCCGGGACGGAAGCCGTAGCTTCGCGCCTCGAAACGCGCCTCCCACTCAGGTTCCAGGGCGTTTTTCACCCTGGCCTGGTGGACCCGGTCCCGGATGACCGGGATACCGAGTGGGCGCATTTTCCCATTCGCCTTCGGAATCTGTACTCGCTTGACCGGGCGGGGCCGGGTGGCCCCGTCCCGCAGGAGATGACGGGCCAGCCGACCCCGCAACTTCGGGTTCAGCGCCGTTTCCCCGTCTACCCCAGAGGTCTTCCGTCCCCGGCTCACCTGCGTCACCCGCCGCACGCTCAGCAGCGTGTTCGCGGCCGACCGCATCATGAGCTTCTGGAGGTTTCGGACCTTCTTCATGTCACCAGCCTGGGCGGCCTTGAAGATCCTCTGTCGCAATCTCGTTACTTCGCGGTCGACCCGGCCCCAGTCGATCTGGTGCCAGGCTTCGGCGTCGTCGACAGCTCCGTTCCAGAAGGAAACCTGCCCGTTGTTCTGGTCCACGCACCCTCCCTGTCCAACTTGCACTGTCGTGAACTCGATTCGTCATCAGTACTTCAAAGACCCACCCGGTCCGCTTGGGCGTCCTTTCGGACCCGGGCATCAGTCCGGTATCCGCCGAGTTATGGCCGGAGGGTGGAGCCCCTGCGTCCGACCTTTCCTCTTTCCTTTCGGCGTGGCGGCATTCGCTTCTCGGACCATCCTTTTCCCACAGAGGAGTTCAGCCTTCGTTGCCTCCGGCCTACCCATAGGGACCTCTACGGGGTTTCCCTGTTCCACACACACGAGATACGTCCGGGGTGGATGCCCTCTCTAACCCGGGAGCCGCGGTGACCTACTCCGGTTACTTCAGATGTCAGCCAGAGTCGCGCAGGGGTTCTCACCCGGTAGCTCCTGTACCGCCTCGACAACTCCCACTGAGACGGCTGGTGTTTACGAGTCCTCGTCAAGGGTTCACTTGTGTTCATCCGTCCGGACTTTCCCCGACCCGTACCGATTCAGTGGTCGTCTCGGCCTTCGGTCTGCTGGCCAGGCTCCGCACCGAGGAATTACTTCCTCCGCACGCTGGCTGGGGAATCGACCAGTTGGTCACAGGTCGAAAGCGTCGATATCTCCATCCCTACGCTTACTCGGTTGTGCGGCTTTCAGGTCGCACTGAGAGGTACACCATGACTTCCTGGCCCCACGACCTGAGCAAGACCGCCCCCGCCGCCGCCGAGCGCACCGGCGCGATCCTCACGGCCGCGCTGACGGCGCACGGTGTCACCTTCCGCGTGGTCAAGCCCTGGCGTTCCCTGCCCGGCGCCTCCCTGGTGACCACCGCTGCGGGCCAGCCGGGCGTGTGGATCGACGCGCACTCCTACACCGACCGCCGCGCCGTGTCCGGCTATGACGTGCCGCTGGCCGGACTGTTCGGCATCAGTGCTGTGATCACCGACGATTTCAACACTCGTCACGTGCACGGCGACTTCACCGAGGCGCCCGCCGACATCACCGACCCGGCGGCCGCCGCCGACGCCATGGCATCGGCCGTTGCCGCCCACCTGGCGGCCTATCCGTCCCTGACCGGCGCGCAGTGGGTCACCATCGCATCCCACCCGGCCAGCCGCACCGAATACCGGGAAGTCGTCACCGCACACGGCACGTGGGCGCACGCATCCTCCCCCACCGGCTACACCACCGGCCCCAGCCTGGACACCGCAAGCGTCTGGGGCGCCTACCAGCGGCGCGTGGCCGACCTCACCGCCGAGACCCGCTGAACCCGCTACCGGCCGCCCCACTGGCTGTCGGTCGCCTCCCACACACCCATCACATCAGACAAGGAACCCAGAGAAGATCATGAGCACCGAACGCATCCGGCCCAAGTACCGCAAAGACCGCAACGGCTACGTCTTCGGCCACCAGTACACCGACGCCGACGGAAAATCCGTCAGACGCTCGGTCCGCGTCTCCCGGATCACCCCCACCCGGTGGCAGTCGTTCGACTACTACAGCGACAAGCAGATCGAGGGCACCATCACCACCGGCCGCGACACGTCCGCCTTCGCCGCGATGGACGCCATCGACCGCGAAACCGCGAACGAGCAGCAGGCAACGGCCGGGGAGGGCTCCGGCACGAGCGACACCGCGCTAGCCGCTCCGGACGTCACCGGGCCATCCCCACTCGCGTCGTCCTCCCAGGCCGAGCCGGCCGTGGTCGCCGACGTCGAGGTGCGGCCGGTCCCGGCACCACAGGCGAACGTCCTGCCCCACCTGCGCCCTACCGACCAGGGCGCCCAGGACGAGGCGTGGCGCCGGAGCGACGCGGTTGAGGGGGTGGTGGTCGGCCGGTTCGCGAACGGCACGAAAGGCAGCCTGCCCAAGGACTCCGAACACGAGGACGTGAAGGCCGCGCTCCAGGTGCTCGCGGGCACCGAGAAGCACCACATGCGGCTGAAGGTGGCACTCCTGCGGGACGAGTACGACGCAGACGACCCCTCCACGTTCGACGTGGACGAGGCCCGCGGCGCCTGGGTAGTGCCCGGCGAGATGCCGGGCATGGTGAAGATCTACATCCTCCTCGCTGGTCAGTACATCCGCTACGCGCACCGCTACCCGCACGCGACGAAGAGCGCCGCCCAGGTCCAGGAGGACACATGGACGGTCGAGAAGAAGATCTACGCCGACCGCTTCCGCGAAGTCGGCTGGCACGTGGAGGACGGCCACAAGACCGGCCTGGGCGTGATCGTCTGGAAGCCCGGCACTCGTCCCGCGCTCCCGGCCGCCCACGCCGCACAGGCAACTGCCGGCAGCGACGGAGAGGCGGCAGACACGGAGCTGCCCGAGCCGCCTACGCCCCCGGCCCAGACACGCCCCGGAGCGTCACTGAAGGAACACGCCTACTCGGGGCACATGATGCTCTTCGAAGCGGCCGTACGGCTGGAGGACTTCCGCCGCCACCGGGACCGGCAGCACCTCGCCCCAGCCGCGCACCTCACCCGCCATGCCGCCGCCACATTCAAGGCTCGCGTCGGCGACGGCAGCGAACTCACGTGGGATCTCGTCACCCGCTACCTCGTCGAGATCCGCTCGCGCTTCTACGCCGTCGACCGTGACATCTCGTTCGATCCGAACCCGCCCGCCGGGGACATGTTCGCCCGCGACCCCGCAACCAGCCTGCCCGACCTGTGCCCCGAAGGCCACATGGCGGTCATGAACGCCGCCCGGCACCTCGACTTCGCCGTCCGAAGGGACGACGGCTCGGCAGCCGACTGGGCGGACCGTCAGGCATGGCTTGCCGCCGACCACTTCCGCGACACACTCGTCAACGGAAACCGGGCAACGTGGGTGATGATCTGTCGCTACGCAGCCGAGCTGCACGCCGCGAACTTGCGCGCCCGCCGCGAACACCACACGGGCACCAGCTCCTGAACTCTTCTGGTGGTCCCGGCTCGGCTCCACCTGGGACCTGATCCCCGCATATCGCACCGCGCGCGGCCTGACCGGCCAGGGCGCCTGACACCCCAAACCCCCTTACGGCGCACTGCACCTGGGCGGGGCGTCCACGGCCACGGAACCCGAACCAACCCGAGGAGAACCCCGCATGTCCACGTTCACCGCACGCCCCAGCCTCACCAAGACGCGCCCCGCGTACGACAGCCACACCGGCGCCATGCTCCGTGACGCGCTCGAAGCACTCGGGATCGTGCACCACGTCGACAAGCCGTGGCGCGGCCTGCCCACGGAGTACGTAGTGTGCAGCGTGCCGGGACGTGCGCGGGTGTGGATTCACTGTGTGGCCGACCCGTCTGTCCGCACCCAGGAGGGGCGCCGGTTCGCCGATCACTACGACCTGCCCACGGCCGCACTGTGGGCCGTGGCCGCCGCGGTCACCGACGACGAGTCAACCCGGTTCGTGTTCAACGGGTTTGATGGCGAGCACAAGCCCACGGCGAGCGCGGGCATGCAGGCTGGGCAGTGCGCTGCCGCCGTGGCCGACCACTTCGGGCTGACGCTGCCGCAGCCGAAGTACACCTGTCTGCACTGCGCGCGCGTTATCGAGTGGATCGAGGCCGACGGGCAGGGCGCTTGGTACGACTCGTCCAGCTGGATCGAGTGCGTCAGCGGCGAGAGCCTGCACGCCCCGGAGCCGCTGTGCGGCTGGTGCGAGGACTACGGGCTTATCGAGATCTTCGACGACTCCACCGACGCCCTGAAGGGGCACACCACGTGCGACAACGCGCCGTGTGTCGCCCGGCGCATCATGCGCAGCGATCAGGCCGAGCGCGAGCGCCAGGCCGCGCAGGCGCAGGCCGCCGCGCACGAGTGCACCGGCCCCCTGTGCTGTCCCCCGTTCTAACCCTCATGGCGCCCCCGACCCTGCGACGAGTGCGGGCGGGTCGGCCGGTTCGAGACCGGCCGGGGGCACTCAGCACGAACCCGACCACGGCAGCAACCCGAGAGGAACCCCCAGCATGACCACGCAGGCCCGCAGCACCGTCCGGGAGATCGTCACCCGCTCGTACCGCCGGTACACCCCGACCAACGGCCGTGCGCCGGAGGGAACCGAGTACGGCGTAGACGGCTGGCTGTTCGACCTGCCCGGCGAGACGCTCAACGGCCGCCGGTTCCCGCAGCGCACCTATGCGGCGTACCAGGTGACCAGGAACGCGGAGTTGGTTTGGATGGTGCGCGAAGTCGGTGGCGAGCGGCGGCAGGTCGGCAGCCACAGCACCACCCGTAAGGGCGCGCTCGCGCTGGCGGTCGGCGCGGTTGCCCACGAGCGGGAGAAGACGGTCGCAACCGTGACATCCGCGCCGGCAACTCGCGACCAGGGCACCCAGGTGGCGGCCACGATGGACGAGCGGATAGAGCGGATGCGTGCGGGCCAACTCGCCGCCCTGCCGGCCGTAGCGGAAATCCGGATGGCGTACCCGCTCGCTGGCGGGGGCGCCACGCTGCGGCTGATGACCGCCGAGGGCAGCACGGCGGAACGCCACATGATCCCGCTCACGGAGCGCGGCCCAGCCGGTCGGGAGAACGACCCGGCCGGGATCTACCTGGACGCCATCACCGACGGCGCGAACACGGAAGGACTGAAGATCGCCGCCGGGTGGCACCTGATGCGGCTTGGCTTCAACTACGCGCGCGGCACGGCCTGGGCGCCGTACACCGGCAGCGCGAGCAGCGAGGCGCAATGGAAGGAGTGGGCGCCGATACTGCCCGACGGGCACCGGTGGCCGCACACGGTGCGCGTCGCCATCGTGCCGACCGCCGAACACCTCGCCTACATAGACCGCGCGTACGGTCCCGCGCCGGAACTGCCGGACCTTCCCGCCGGTGTGAGCGCGCACCCGTCCGGCCCGCGTTCCTGGCAGATCAGCTACGCCAACCGCCGGTTCTGGCAGCTCTCCTACTGGCCCCGGATGGGCGGCGACGTGTGGACCCTGTACGCCGACCCGGCCCGTACCAAGTCCCTCGCCAGGGCCGCGAGCCCCGGCGAACTCCTCGCCACCATCCCCGACCGTGACGCCGAAGCACAGTCCCGCGCGGCGGCCCGCAAGGGCTACTGAGGGGCGGCACCATGACTGCCACGATCACCGCGGCGCGCGGCCGGTTGCCAGCATGCGGCGCGCGGTCAGCGCCGCCCGCTTCACCCGCGCCACCCAGTACAGCGGGGGCCTGGCACGCGTCACCCGCGCCTGAACCGCGCGGCCCTGGCCAAGCTCCCCACCTGACACGCCATGCGGCCCCGGGACATGCACAACCCGGGGCCGGTTCCAACTCCCCAGAAGGCAACCGGCCAGCCATCTCCCATCGAGACAGAGAGACGAGGACAACCCTATGACCACCCTGCCCGCGAGCATCACGGCCGCCCTGGCCGCCCGGAACCTGGCTGACGCGACCCACGACGCCATCCTCATCTCCGCTCTGCGGCTGGACGACCAGGCCGACGAGCTGGGCGAGCAGGCCCCGGATCCGACCGTGAACGGGACCCGGCGCCCGATCTTCAACCAACTCGTCGCCCCCGAGGCCGGCGGGCCCATGTTCCACGAGGAGGCGAATGCGCTCCTCGACGCCCACGAGGACGCGGTCCGGGCCGCCGCCGCGGTGGGCGCGCTCCGCCTCCAGGGCGCGATGCTCGCCCTGCACCCGAAGACGGCCAACCCCCGGCACGGGTGCTGCGCGACGCCGAAGGTCTGCAAGGGGACGCACCGGCCGGAGTGCCGGAGCAGCAAGCACACGATCGGCGGTCAGGTGCCGTGGCCGTGCAAGTCGCTGCGCGCCGTCGGGATCCGCACCGACGCCGACGCCGACGCCGTACGCCAGGCCTTGGCCAAGCTGGAGCGGGATGCCGGGCGTGACGGCTACCCGAGCCGGAAGAAGGCGAACCGCGGCTACGCCGTACACGCCACCAGGCAGATGGACGGCGGCATCGGCGACGCCGGCGCGTGCGGCATGTACTTCCCGCGGGACACGGTGAGCAGCCTCGAGGACCCCGACACCGAAGTGTCGTGCCAGACCTGCGTGAAGGCGCTCGCCCGCAAGGAAGCCGAGGCCGCGGCCGCCGCTGAGGACGCCCACCGCTGCACGTTGCCGCCCACCCGCCGCCTGCCGTGCGGCTGCTGCCCGCACCAGGTCTGCGAGGACTGCGGCGACTGCGCCCACAAGTGCGAGTGCGGTACCGGCGGAACCCCCGCCCAGCCCGCCGGGGCCGCCGGTGAGTTGTGCCCCAACGGCCAGCCCCGCCCGGAGTGCTCGGAGAGCGACCCATGCGAGCCCTGCTGGCAGGACCAGCAGGAGGAGGGCGACGCGATCGAGGCCAGCATGGGCCTGCGCTGAACCCCGCCCCACGGCGTGCGCCGACCGGCGGGGGCGGGGCGTTGGCCTGCTCTCGCAGGACGGGCTCGGTGCGCCACGCCGGGGCGCACCGAGCCGCAAGGACAGCGCTGTAACGCCCGCCCCCGCCGGTCCAGGCCGACCCGAACGGCCAGCCGCCCGCCGGTTCCTTGAACTCCGTAGAACCCCCGCCTGCTGAGCATCACGCTCGCTGGGCGGGGGTCTCTCTTTGTCTGATCAGCGGAGCTGATCCGGTCTGGTCTTCGAAAGATCACGTCCAGCGCCAGGAGTACAGCCATGAGCCAGCCCCTCGAACCCACTGGTCCCCGACAGACGGAGCACATGCGCTGCAACTGCGTTCCGGACCTGGGGCCCGCGCACTGCCACCTGTGCTCCGAGATGACGGGGCGAGACGAGGTCTACCCGGGACCGCACTGTCCGACGCGCGCCGTCGAGGCAACCAAGGTCGCCTTCGAGGTGGCGGCGGGCTATGAGCACGCTGCGCCGGTGGTCCTGCACGCCAGCGAGTTCGCTGATGTTCATGGCGCAGTGAGCGCCGCTTGGCACGCACGCGCAGAACAGATGCCGGAGCTGCTGCGGCACACGGTGCCCATTGCGGCGAGCTACAGCATCCGTGGAGCACACGCGGAGCTCGACGGCGTGACGTTCCCGTCTGCTGCAGGCCTCACCACCGCCGTGATCACCATTCGCACGGCCTACCCGATCGACCGGCTGACGCTGATCCCCGTGATCAGCCAGATCTCCCATGAAGTCGAGAGCACAGCCGAGGAGCAGGACGACGCCTACGTCGCCGAGAAGATCTACATCATCGAGGAAGGACCCAGCGCATGAACGCCACCAGCAGCACCGCGGGTTCGACGTGGCGCGACCGCGCCGTCAAGATGATCGGCCGGGTGCTGCTCACCCTCATGATCGCGACGAACGTGATCGTCCTCGCGCCGGCTGCGGTCTTCTGCGTCATGACCGGCCAGTACACGCCGATCATCGTCAGCATCGCCTTCAGCGGCGTGTGCTGGTGGATCCTCCTGCGTACCCTTCGGGCTCTTGCCGAGAAGCGCCGCGCGAGGAAGGCGCTCATGAGCGCGACCCAGAAACCGCAGTCCAGATCCGATCCGAAAGAAGCACAGCGCCATGAGCACCAGCACCATCAGCACGAATGATCTTGCGAAGCTTCAGGTCGGTGACAAGGTCGTCGTCAAGAGCAGCCTCGATGAGAACACCGGAGAGACCATCTGCACGACCACCGTCCTCGACCGACGCGACGTTCCCTCCATTCCCGACTGGGAAGGTCGCGAGGTGAAGACCTTGGTCCGGCTGGGCAGCGGTTCCTGGTACGACCTGGCCACCGGGCTCCAGGACGACTCCGGAGCCACACGCATCGAGAGCGTCGCCTGATGAACAGCACAGCCAAGACCCCCGCAGGGACCGTCGGCGGGGGTCTTCTTCTTTCACACGCTCAGCCCCGGCTTCTCACTCCGAGTCAGTCGGGCTGCGCAATCCTTATCGAAAGGTCTTTCGGATGGCATGGCCTCGAATCGACAGGCGATCGCGAATGGCCTGACAGGGGGACGAGTTGGGGGAGAGGGAATCGGAAGAGACACGGGCATTGCGCTGCAAGGCAGCGCCGGGGGTCTCACTGTCGAATCCATCACGTCTTCCCGGGGGAGACCGCCATGCCCGAGCGCACCGAGCACGCCCTGCTCTACATCAAGTATGTCGACGACGCCCTTGCCGAGCAGGGTGTCGCCGCAGTCGAAGGCGCGATCTCCGGCATCAGCCTGAGGATCCTGGCGCGGGCTCTGCCTGACGGCCGGACGTCCGTCGCCGTCTCGCTCTACAGGCGCGTGCACCGCATGCGCGCCTCGGGCAAGGCATTCCACTACTGGACCTCCGAGAAGCTCACGTCGATGGCTCGCACGAAGAAGGACCTCGTCGTCCTGCGCGAGATCGACCGCCGCACCGGTAAATCCACCACCCGCCATGTCTTCTCCGAGACCATGGTCGAGTCCTGGATCCACGGGCTGTCCGGGACGCTGCAGTGGTGGATGCGCAGCAACCCGCAGGCCCGCCGGCTCGAAGGACCGGAGCCCGAGGGAGTCGACAACGCCGTGGACCAGGCGGTCGCTGCGATCCGCGAACACATCGGCGAGCTGCCGAACTGGAACGACCGCTTCCCACTGCTCAAGGACGACTGGCAGCATCGTCCGGCCTCGGCCTACCTGCCCTATCTCGATGCCTACGACCATGCGCAGGTCGCGAAGAACCTCTTCGGCGTGCGCGCCTATCGTCGGCCGCTGGCCCGCGAGGTGGGGCGTCTGGACATCAGCACCCTGAGCTGGTTCGCCATGTTCCGCGGGCTGGTGCCCGTGGACTGGCTCATCGACGCAATGCGCACCACGAAAACAGCCAGCGGCCGCAGCCTGATGCGCGAGTGGTCGCTCACATCCCTGCAGTGGCGAGGCATCCGCTCGATCCTGCGCCGGACTCCGCAGCCGGTGCTGCGACGGATCCTCAAGGAGCCCGTCCACCAGGCGCGGCGCACGCTGGCCGATGCGGCCGACTGCACGGCTCACCGTTTGGCCGTCACCCGTGACCTCGACCTCCTTCCGGAGATCATCGCTGCCCGCGGGCAGCGCCGAGTCCGCGGCTCCCGTGACCTCGAGCACCTGGTCCGGGACCTGCCCGCAATCGAGCGCTGGCACGACCCCCGGGGCCGCACGGCCCAACGCGTCATGCAGGAAGAGATCTACGCCCTTCGCGAGATGGAGCACTACAACCGCGAGATCCGGCTGCTTCCCGAGGGCACGGCCCAGGTCGCTGACTGGGACCTCTGGAAGGACGAGGCGTTCCGCGTACAGGCGTTGGGTCTGATCGAGGACCGTCGGCGCGAGCTGATGGCTGCCCGCGATCATGAGCGCTACGAACGCGAGGAGGCCCGCCGCATCGAGCGGATCGCGAAGCAGGCCCAGCGCCACCAATGGGCACTGCAGACGGCCGCACTGCTGGATGGTCGGGAAGCAGCCCCCGGTCTGAGCCTCGTCGTCGCCCGTGATGCCGAGACGCTCTCCCGCTGGGGTGCGATGCTCAACAACTGCATCGGCGGGTACGCCGGCGAGCTGGAGCTGGATGTGTTCGCCGCGGTCTGCGAAGCAGACGGCCGCGTGCGTCTGAACCTGCAGATCACGCAGTCGCATGGCGTAGAGCAGATCCTCGGGAAGAACAACCGCGACGCCGTGCGCGAGCTCGGCGAAGCGGCCCAGCAGGTCGTCGACGGGCTGGTCGCCATGGAAGTCAGCTTCCACTCGGATGCTCTGGGCATGGACGGGCTGCGACTGCCCCAGAGGACCTGCTGACACGAATCTCTACGAGGACCTCGACTTGATGTTCCGGTACGGCCAGCACCAGGTCGGGGTTCTTCTCTTGCTAACCGGTAGCCTTCGCCCCAACCTGCTCCACTGCAGCCGCAGAGAGAGGGTGCTGCAGCCATTCCTGCCTCCGGCATCACTGGAGAACTCACCGGTAGCCGTTCGGGCCGCTGCGACGCCCCGCGTCTGTCGTCGAGTATGTGCCCAACCTCCGTGGCCCCAGCTTCCGCAGAGCCGTGGTGCGCACTCTTCCCTCGGGCATCGCTTTTGGCTCTGCGCTGCTGGTTCCGTAAAGGGAGCGAAAGACAGGATCAGCGGAGCTGATCCGGGACTGGCGATGGAGACATCGTGGTCACGTCTGGGAACTGCCGTGCTCACCTGCTCCAACGATGGCGAAGCGATGGAGTCGAACGCCTCGGGCATCTACTCCCGCAAGATTCTCACGCACCTGCCATGAGTGCGGCTGCAGTGAGACTCACTAAGCGGCGGCTCCTGCCCTTCCACTGTGATCACGAGGAAAGCACGTGCATCACTGATGCCCTCGCCAAGGCTTTCGTCGTCGACCATCACGCCCTCTCTCAGGGCTGAACCACAAGCTTCCCGCCCCGGCCTGGGGCGGGCAGGCGGGCTTTTGGCCCGCAGCGCCAACGGATGCGGGCAAACGGCTCGCATCGTTGTTAATCGACAAGAGGAGAAGGATATGGAGCAGTCCAAGTCCGGTATCGCGGCCGCCAACACCTCGGCGTCCGTGGAGGGGACCGAGGAGATCACCAGCACCGTGGTGGTCGCTGTCGACGTGGAGGACGAGGAGTAGTCCTCTCCTGTACGTCCGCGTCCTGACCTGGGCGCCCCTGCCCCGGGCCCGCAGCCCGGGGCAGGGGCGCCCCTTGCGCTTCACCGGAGGGTGCAGTGATTCACGTGTACGTCGGGCCGACGCTGCCGGCGTCCGAGCCCGTACTCGCCGTGCCGGGCCTGCGGGTGCTTCCGCCGGCACGGCACGGCGACCTGTTCGACACCGCGATCGGCAGCGGCGACACGCTAGTGCTCATCGACGGGGTGTACCACCAGGCGCCGGCGCTGCGGCACAAGGAGATTCTTGCCTCGATGGGGCGAGGTGTCCGGGTGATTGGGGCGGCGAGCATCGGCGCGCTACGGGCCGCCGAACTGGCGCCGTACGGGATGCTCGGCGTTGGCAGCATCTACTCCGCCTACGCCTCGGGAGAGATCGACGGTGACGATGAGGTCGCGGTCGGGCAGGCCCCGGATGGGGAGTTCGGCGCGCTCACCTGGCCGCTCGTCAACCTGCGGCATGTCCTGCAGCTGGCCGTCCTGGCCGGGGTGATGAACGCCGAGCGGGCCGCCCGCTTGCTGGCGGCGTTGCGCGCGGTCTACTACCCGCAGCGAACCTGGGCCGCCGTACGGGCCGTGTGCCGCAGCCAGGGCGAGACGGAGTTCGTCGGGTGGCTTACCGAGCAGCGCAAGCGGGACCGGTACTTCGGTGACCTTAAGCGCGCCGACGCGATCGCCGCCGTACGTGCTGCGCTCGACGGTGCCGCGGCGACAAGCGACTCTCCCGCCTCACCCCCGTGGTGGGAGACGGCCTACTTCCTCCGCTGGTCCAACGCCGCCGTGAGGGAACGGGTGGACGGCTTGGAGCTGTTCACCGAGGATCGCGTCGTCTACCAGCAGGTGTTCGACCCCGCGTTCCGCGAGAGGTGGGCGGCCTACCTCGAACACCTCTCATTGCACCCGTCCGACGGCGGGCCGGGAATGGCGCTGGCAGAGCGGCTGGTCCGGGCGTGCGGCGGAGACCTGCCAGCCGACCGCGCCTTCCGCCCGGCACTCGACCTGCGCGACGAGCGGACGGTGGCGCTGCTGCTTGCCGGTGAGACGGCGTACGACCGGCAGGCAGTTGACCGGTACGCCGATGCCCTTGCCCGGGCCTGCCGCAGCCGGCCGGGCTTCTCGACGGCGGCAGTCCGCGACGAGGCGACCCGCAGCTTCTTACTGCGGGTGTGGCGGTGTCCTGAGCGGGAGTTCGACAACGAGGCGTCCGCGCGGGGGTTGGCCTGCGGGGCGCGTGCGGTTCAGGCGAGCAAGCGGCTTGTACCTGGGTTTCTGGAAGAGATCGAGAGGACAGAGGTGACCCGTGTCGGGTGAACTGGTGGAGCTGCCGGGCACGGTGCGAGCCCGCACGCCCGAGGAAACATGGGGGAAGTTGGCCGGGCGCCTTGGGGAGTTCGGCATCACCCGGGTCGCGGACCTGACCGGCCTGGACTGCGTCGGGCTTCCAGTGTGGACGGCGATTCGGCCCGCGTCGCGGACCTTGTCCACGTCGCAGGGCAAAGGCGCCACCGCGCTGCTGGCGAAGCTGTCGGCGGTGATGGAGGCGATCGAGCTGTGGCACGTTGAGCAGCCGCTGTGCGTTGCCGCGATGGGCCCGGCTGCTACGGTCGCCCCCGACTGCCCCGTGATCGCGCTTCCGACGACCGCCCCGTACCCCGAGCAAGCCCTAGCCCGGATGGTGTGCGAGTGGGTGGCTGGCACCGGACTGGTGAGCGGGGCTAAGGCACTGCTGCCGGTCGACCTGGTCCGCCGTCGCAGCCAGCGTCCCCCGTGGACCCCGGATGTGTGGCGCGCGACAAGCACCGGCCTCGCGTGCGGCAACACCCGCGACGAAGCGACGGTGCACGCCCTGTTCGAGGTGGTGGAGCGCGACGTGCTGTATGGGGACGCGCAGACGGGCGGCCGACGGCGCACGCTCATCGACCCCCGCACGGTCGACGACCCGCTCGGTCGAGAGGTGATCGCCCAGCTTGCGGCTGCGGGTATGAACCTGGAGACCGCGCTGGTGGACGGCCCGTACGGGCTGCCGGTGTGCGTCGCCTACCTGTGGTCGGAGGACTACCCGGTCCACTTCGCAGGCGGCGGCTGTCACAGCCACCCGGGCATCGCCCTCACGCGAGCGGTGACCGAGGCCGCGCAATCCCGCCTCGCCGCCATCGCTGGAACCCGCGACGACCTCCCCACCGACGTCGGCAACTTCGACACCTCACCCTTCCGTCCCGCCCGGACCGCGAAGCTCACGCCCTGGCCGGAGGCGGCAGCCCGCTTCCCCCCGGCCGCCGGCGGTTTTGCTGACCAGGTCCAGGACATCGCCCGCCGCGTCCAGAACATCACCACCCACGAGCCGGTAGCACTGGACCTGTCCGCCCCCGACTGCCCCGTCCACGCCGTGCAGGTCGTCTGCCCCGGCACCCGCTCACGGATCAGAAGGTCAATGCCCCGATGAACACCACATCCAGCACGACCCCCGCACCTGAGCAAGGCCGCTCGGCACAGTACGACGCCTTCCACGCCGCCCGCGCCCGAACCGATCTGGTCGCCCGCCTGTACGCCGAGGCGATGGGCGAGAACTACCCAGTAGAGGTCGCGGCCTCGAGCTCTTGCGACTGGCCCCTGCTCGGGCTCCTGGTGGCGCGGCTGCGGATGCGCCCCGGCCAGCTCCTCGTGGACGCCGGATGCGGTGCCGGCGGCATCGGCCTGTGGCTGGCCCGCGCCATCGCCGTCCACCTGGACGGCTTCGACCTCTCACCCGTCGCCGCCGCCCAGGCCACCGCCCGGCGTGCCCACTTCCTCGGCCCGTCCGCCGACCGCGCCGTCTTCCGTGTCGCGGAGCTGGAGAGCACCAGCCTCCCCGACGGCTGCGCCCACGGGATCGTATGCGTGGACGCTTTCGGGCGTGCCACCGACCGTGGGGCGGCGCTGCGCGAGCTCGGACGGGTCCTGGCCCCGGGTGGCCGACTGGTGATGACCCGCGCGCTCCGACGCGGTGCGGACCCGGCGTGGCACAAGGCGGTCGCCGCCGCCGGGTTGACGCAGGAGCATGTGGACGAGCGACCCGGCGAGCCCGCGATGTGGGAGCGGGTCTACGGGTTGTGGGTCGCCCACGCCGATCAGCTGAGGCACGAGCTCGGTGAGGCCCCGGCCGAAAGCATGCTCCGCGAGGCGCACCAGATGCTCCCCACCCTGCGCGGGCGGCGGGCTGTCCTGCTGACCCTGCGGCGCCTGCCGGAAGACCCGGCTGCACCGGAGGCGGTCGATAGGATGGCTGGGCCCGACCGCCAGACCGGCGACGGGCACGCGCCCGGCGAGAGGACCCCGCAGTGAACCAGCACCACGTCCGGGCGGCGGTGTTTTCGGCCGGTTCCTGGGGCACTGCCGTGGGCAAGATCTTGGCCGACGCCGGCACCAGCGTGATCATGCACGCCCGGCGTTCCGAGATCGCCGACGCGATCAACACCCGGCACCGCAACCCCGGATACTTCCCAGACGTCGAGCTCCCCCGCACGCTGGCGGCCACCACCGACCCGGCCGCCGCGCTGGACGGCGCGGACTTCCTCGTGCTGTCCATCCCCGCGCAGTCCCTGCGGGAAAGCCTCGCCGCCTGGGCTCCGCACATCGGCCCCGACACCGTGATCGTGTCGCTGATGAAGGGCATCGAGATCGGCAGCGGGCTGCGGGCAAGCCAGGTCATCACCGAGGTGACCGGCATCCCTGCATACCGGGTCGCGGTGCTGTCCGGACCGAACCTGGCCGGGGAGATCATGGCTGGCCAGCCCGCCGCCGCCACCATCGCCTGCCCCGACGAGGACGCCGCCCACCGCGTCCAGCGCGCGTGCCACACCCCATACTTCCGGCCCTACACCTCCACCGACGTCACCGGGTGCGAGCTCGGTGGCGCGGTCAAGAACTGCATCGCCCTTGCGGTCGGCATCGCCTCCGGGATGGGCATGGGCCACAACTCCCAGGCCATGCTCATCACCCGGGGACTCGCGGAGACCACCCGACTGGCCACTGCGATGGGCGCCCACCCGGCTACCCTCGCCGGGCTCGCCGGTCTGGGCGACTTGGTCGCCACCTGCTCCTCGCCACTTTCTCGTAACAGGACCTTCGGCACCCACCTCGGCCACGGCCTGACTATGGCCGAGGCCACGGCCGCGACCAGGCAGACCACCGAAGGCGTCAAGAGCGCCGAGGCGATCCTCGCCCTGGCCGGCGCCCACGACGTCGAGATGCCGATCACCGAGATCGTCTCCGACCTGCTGCACGAGAAGGTCACGCTCGATCAAGCCGCGGCCGCGCTGATGCAGCGGCCCCCCAAGCCCGAGCGCTGACCCCCGCGGCACCCCAGCCACGGGGCCTGCCGCACCTTGCCTTCACCCTCCCGACACGGAGGTCCTCACCCATGCGCGAATCCGTGCTGTCCGCTGCCCAGATCGTGATCACCCTCGCCCTCGTGGCGTGGATGATCACCGGCTTCACCCCTCTGCCCGGCCGCTGGCTGCGGTGGAAGATGTTCTGCCGGGCCACCTTCACCATCGTCACGCTCACCGGCACCAAGGACGGCCACGCCGAGCAGGTCAACGTCTACGACCACCTCTCGCCCGGCTCCTTCATCCTCGGCCCGCCCCAGCTCCAGGCGATCCTCGACCACCTCACCACGAGCGGCCTGTACGACCGGATCGACGGCACCGGCCGCGTCCTCACCAGTCGTGGCGAGCAGCCCGTGAAGGTGGTGGCCAGCCGTGTGGTTCTTTGACGCGCTCGCCTCCGGCTTCACCCACCCCACCGAACCGGGCCGGGTCCAGTGGTTCCGGATCATCTTCGGCACCGTGCTCACCGCCCGGTTCGCCCTCGCCCTCGGCCAGGGCGGCTGGGACCGCCTCACCACCGGCTCACTCAGCCTCCACCTCACCGAACAGCGCTTCGGACCCCGCCGGGCCCGACTCCTCGCCAGCGCGTACCGGCCCGTGCTGATCGTCCGTACGGCCGCGGCCCTGGTCCTGGCACTCGGTCTCGTGCCCAGGCTCGCGCTGCTGGTGGTCCTGGCAGGCGCCGCGATGGAACTGCTGTACCTCAGAAGCCCCAACGCTGTCCGCTATACCCTGCTGACCGGAACCGCCTTGCTACTCGCAGGAGACCTCGGCCACGGCCTCGTCGTCGAGCACGGCGCGAGCACGGCGAACACCTGGGCACAGTGCCTCCTCGTGCTGATCACCACGGACATCTACTGGAACAGCGCCTGGCAGAAGCTCCGCTCGTCCCAGTTCCGCAGCGGGCTCTACCTCGCACAGTGGGTGCACACCTACAGCCAGGTCAGGGACCGGCTGCCCTACCGGCGCCAGTTCGCCGTCCCCGGCTTCGTCCGCCGCAACGCGGGCAACCTCACCGACCAGGACGTCCGTCTCTGGCGAGCGGCCGCGGCCTGCGTCATCGCGGCGGAGATCGCGCTTCCGCCCGCGCTGCTCATCGAGCAGACGATGCCGTATGCCGTCGTCGTCGGGATCGGGATGCACGCCGCGTTTACCTGCCTCAAGCCCCGCCAGCTCATCACCTTCTCCGGCCTCACCGTCGGGACCTACATCGCCTTCACCGCCGCTTGAGCGCCCCTGCACTTGGGGCCGACGGCAGCCGCTACCAACGCACCAGCCCCCGCGACATTGATGTCGAGGGGGCCGGAAGCATGTACGGCGACCAGCGTCACGGTGTAGGCGAGACCGCCTCGCCCCGCATCTGCTCGCCGTCGTAGTCCACCACCTCGCCCGGTGGGATCAGCAGGTCCGGCATTTCATCCTGCCACGTGCCGCCGGCGCGGCGTACCTACACAGCTCCCACCCGTGGCCGGCGAGCCACAGGTTCGGGGCAGCAGAGTCCGTGCCGCCCGCACCGCACGGCCACTGGTACGTGCTCGTGTCGTTCGTGCACGTCACGACGTCCCCCTGTCCGTGATCGGTTCACTAGTAGTGCTTCGTTACGTTGAGTGATCTCGCCTGGTGGTGGGCAGCTTCTCCGGTATGAGGCTGGGGGAGGTGGAACGGCTCCGGGGTGAGTTGTCGGAGTTCGTTGCCGATGTGTTCGCCTCGGTGCTGCGGCGGGATCAGCGGCGGTGGGGTGAGTGTTATGTGCGGGGCCTGATGCTGGATGGCCGGCGCAAGTCGATCCAGCCGATGGCCGAGCGTCTGCCGGACGGGAACATGCAGGCCCTGCAGCAGTTCGTGAACCAGTCGCCGTGGGACCCGCTGCCGGTCAGGCGGCGGATCGCCGAGCGGCTGTCGGTCTGTAATCAGCACAGCTGATCCGGGAGACGACTCGCAAGTATGAGCCCATGAGACGTCAGGAGTGACCACCGTGGCCCAATACAGTCAGATGCCCATGTTCACCGACACCCTCGGATTCCTCTCGAATTTCGATGAGACGCCCTTCTTCGTCCCGCCGCTGGGACGCGAAGCTGCCTCCGGTGAACACGCATTCAACGCGCTGAAGACCCTCGATCCCGCTGAGCAGAACCACGTGCTCAGTGCTCCGACTCCCGGCGAAAGCAAGGGGCGGGGTCGCCGGGTGACGCTGCGCCCCGGCTGGAACACCGGAATGCGCGTCTGGGCCATGCAGCGTGTGCTCATGGCCAAGTTCGCTGTCCCCTGCCTGAGCCAGCGGCTCGTCGCCACCGGTGACCTGATGCTCGTCGAGACGAATCACTGGCATGACCAGTTCTGGGGCTCGTGCTTCTGTCCGAAGCACGAGCAGATCCCAGGCACGAACATGCTCGGCGAGTTGCTGATGGCCATTCGCGCACACCACAGATGACGGTCAGTTGTCACACCGGAAGCCCTCCCCGGCAGAGCGTCATGCTCCGCTGCGGGAGGGCTTCCTTTTTCACTTCCCGCCCTGATGCTGCAGACAGTGCAGCGAAGACCCCACCGCCCGGAGCACTTGCTCCGACGGTGGGGTCTCTTTTTCCTCGGCCCTGCGTGTGCCTTCGGCCTGAGTCCCATGAACGGCGGTAAAACGATCTGCCCCATGAGCAGTGCGCCGAGCAGCAAGGACAGCACCGAGACACCCATGACACCGAAGGCGAAGACCGTCGGCCTCTCCTTGTCAGTGCTGTCCGGCACGATGCGATCATGCCGACTTTGGATGACCTCCCCCCGTACCGGCGAGCGAAGCTGCTGTGGGACTTCGCCCATTTCGGCGTGGACGGAATCAACGACATGATCTGGGAGCGGGCCGGGAAGCCGTGCCATCTGTCCGGCACGGCAAAGCCCTCCTCGCCGCGGGTCGCGGTGCTGGGCGGTGACGGCCGGTACCACCTGATGAGCGATGGCCGGATGATCTGCGCGAAGGGCCGCGCCGAGCAGGGCTGGAAGCACGTGCAGTCCTGCTCGTGGACGGAGATCGCCGGAGTGCTGGTCGACGGCTACCGAGCCGGCGGGACGTACGGGTCGGTCGAGCAGGTGTGGTTCGTGCAACCCGTGGCTGAGGGCGTGCCCCCGTCTTCGGTGCCGCCGGAACAGCGCTGCCAGTACGGCACTTACGGGGTCTTCCACTTCTGGCCACCGCCCCCGGCCAAGACTGCTGTGGTCCGACGGCTGCGCACGGCCCTTGTCGAGGCCCTCGGGGAGGACTGCCACCTATGCGGCGCCCTGCCTGGGGCCATGGTGGACCACGACTACTCCACGGGCATGGTGCGTGGTCTCCTGTGCAAGCTGTGCAACCGGACCGTGGAGGAGTGCCCGCACGTGGACGCCTGCCCGAAAGCCGACTACATGAGCAACCCCCCTGCCGCGTACCTGGCGCTGCCGTATCCGCAGTACTTGGCGTGGGAGCCGAAGGAATCGACGAGGGCGCGGAAGGTCGAGCTGCTCGGATTCGATCCGCTGGCTGAGTGGCGGCCCGCGCACTGACCGCCCGGCTCGGAACAAGGCCATCGGCTCGGCTCCGCCAGTTTCTTCCGTTTCCGCCTCGGCGGTGAAGAGGCCGAGCCTCTCGAACACCGCTGGCGCGCCGAGTGGGTTGAGAGTTCTGGATTCGGCCACGCCGGGGACGACGGATTGGGAGACTGCCCGCATGCAGACTGTGCAGTCCTACCCGCCCGGCACCCGATGGTTCTTCAAGGGACGCGCCGGCCACTCGCAGACTGAGGAACTGGTCCTGTATCCGGAGCCGGCCAACAGCGCCATGTCCGACGACTACCTGCCCGAGGAGATCAGCGCTGCGGAGCTGTGGCGGCTCTGGGCAAAGGACTGCAACAGCTACCACAAGCGGTGGCCCGAGCGCTTCCGGCCAGGTGAGATCCCCATCGTGTGGACAGTGACCACCCCGGCCCT
Organism: Streptomyces sp. NPDC086080; assembly: GCF_044540255.1. Classification (NCBI taxonomy): domain Bacteria; kingdom Bacillati; phylum Actinomycetota; class Actinomycetes; order Kitasatosporales; family Streptomycetaceae; genus Streptomyces; species Streptomyces sp. NPDC086080. The sequence continues at coordinate 31,958 of NZ_JBITRU010000008.1, read as the reverse complement.
TTCAGGGATCTGGGAGCTGGCGCCACACACCCGGGATCCGCGCGACCTTCCGGGGGCACTGCCCTTCGCCGGCGGGGAGCGGGAGGACTTTCTTACCTGGTATACGCGTCCGATCCATTCCGACACCATGGAGCCGCTGAACTGGCTGCGGCTGCCGGTCGTCGACAAGGCATGGAACGGTACGGGCAGCCGCAAGGGCGGATTCGTTCAGGAAGCGACGGGCTGGAAGCCGTCGGCGCTCCAGCCGACGATGAACGTCGTAGAGATCGCGCAGGCCGCAGGGCTCTGGGCGCCCGACCTCAAGGTGGGGTGGACATGAAGGTGACGCTCGAACTCGGGGACAACCTGGCAGCCGGGCTGAAGGAACAGATGGACGTCGATCTGCCTGCAGTGCCACGGATCGGAGAACAGATCCTGTGGTGCGACGAGGCGACCGACGAGCACGGGACGTACGACCGGCAGCGCGAGTACGTGGTGCGGATGGTCGACTGGACGATGGGCCCCAGCCCCGAATCGATGGGCTCCCGGTCTCTCGGCGCTGTGTGATCGAGGATCCCAGGACTGTGTGCGTGTGTGCACCGGCTTTCCGGGCGGGGGAGCGCCAGGTCCCCGCGCGCAGGGGCCGCGGGGTTCTGGAGATCATCGAGCAGAGCGGAGACAGCCGTCCTTGGTAGCGGGATCACGCTCCTCGCGTTCCGGTTCGCTATACCCGTCCCAGGGAGCCGGCAAGCACTCGATGCCGCCGGCGATAAGGATCTCGTCCAGCCGCTCCCAGAGCCTGCGCACCGGGTTCGCTTCGGGCAGTTCGCGGATGGCCTCGGTCATCAAGGCGTGCAGCTCATCCGTGCCCAGTTCGTCAAGGGCGGGTTCCGTGGTCACGTCTCTTCTCCTGGGCGTGGGTCGTGAATTGGATCGTGTCGGCGGTAGTTAGCCGGTGACGCGGTAGGGGTGGCCCACCTGCGGCCAGTCCCCGTCGGCGGTGACGTTGTGCGGCCACCGGCACAGGACGGTCTCGATGTGCACGCCGGGGTGTTCCTCACAGCGGACCCGGTTGTTCGGGGTGACCTCGGGGAGCGGGACCGAGATGACCACGGTCGGCACGGACCCGAGTTCGGCTTCGTCGTTCGCGTGCTGCTCCAGGGCGGCGGAGAGCGCGGTGTCGCGGATGTTGAGGGTCTGGGTCTCGCCGTTGTGGTGGGTGACGAGGGCGGTGTCCTCGTAGCTGATCCAGCCCGAGTCGTCCCTGGTCGGTTCGACCGTGACGGAGGTGACGGCCTTGCCGGTGGATTCACGGTGCTGGAGGGCTTCAACGGCCGCGGATGTGAGCTTGCTGATTTCCATGCTCAGTTCTCTACCTTCTCCTCCGCATGGTCCTCGACCTGGGCGGCCCTGCCGGGGCGCTCGGCCTCTTCGACCTGGTTGTCCTTGACGGGGTATACGCGCCCATCAGCGGAGCGGTAGAGCGTCCCGGCCTCGATCAGCGGCAGCACCCGCGCGGGGCTGACCATGCGTCCGGCGTGCGCGAACTTGTCGCCGTCGCGCTGCCACAGCAGACCAGCGGCGGCAATCTCGATGATCTCGGCATCAGTGCCAGGGGTGGCGGTGGGTATGAACTCGCGGGAGACATGGAGGGGTTCGCCGCCGTCGGCCTGGTCGTTGTCCTCGTCGGGGGTGACGTCGTCGCCCGCGAACATCACAGCGTCGAGTACCCACGCGCGGGCCTCGGACATCGCCTTGAGTTCGGTTCGGTCCCCCTTTCCGTCGAGCGTGCCGCCCGTGGAGAAGTCCCAGCCGTCCGGTGTCCACTTCCACAGCATCCGCACGACCCGGCCGCGTTCCTCGTTCACGTCGTGGACTTGCACCACGGCTGCACTCGCGGGATGGACCAGGGTGCGTGACGTCCACCGGCCGGACTTCTCGGCCTGGGAGATCAGCGTGACCGCTTCCGCCGGGAGCCGCTTGGACTCCTCATCGAGGCGGGCCGCCTTCTCCTCGGCCGCTGCCTTCTCGGCCTTCTCGGCCTCCTCGTCCACCGGGGTTTCCCCCGGCCAGTACTGACGAGCGGACAGCAGCCGGTACTTCTGCCCCTTCACGTCATCGTGGGCGGTGTCGGTCTCCGGCTCGGTGACGGCCTCGGCCTTCATTACCCGGGACCACAGGCGGTAAGCCCGCTCCCCGTCCTCCGTGAGGCCGAAGGCGCGCACGCCCGGCGCCTCGGCGAACACCTTCACGTACCCGGCCGACCACAGCGCCGGGACACGGTCCCGCTTGATACGGGCCGACACGTCGTCACGGTCCGGGCTGGCGTCGTACGCCTTGAACCCCCCGCGCGTCTCCCTGACCTTGCCCTCACGGATCCAGCCCAGCGCCCGCCACTGGGCGCGGGAGAAGCTCGCGGCGGCGGCCTGCTCGATCTCGGCCGGTGTGACCACGCCCTCATCACGGCGCGCGTGGTCGTCGGCGTGCAGCTGGGCGGCGTGCTCGGCGTCGGCCCGGTTGTCGAACTGCATGGCCGCGCGCTCGTACTCGGTTCCGTCGCCGAACTTGTCCACCCACACAGTCACGGGGGCGTGTCGGGTGCACTCGACACCCCAACGGGTCTCCGCCAGGTCGAACGCGGCGGCTCGGGCGAACGCCTCACCGGTATACGCCTCACCAACGGCCATCGGCTCGGAGTCGTTACCGTCGTCGGTCGCGGCCGGCTCGGGGGTGGAGGTAGCGACCGGGGCGGCCACCGGCTCACCGTCGGCGTGCCTGCGGACGATGTCCCGGACGTCTTCAACGACGAACTCGCCGTCGATCACGGACGGGCTCCCGATCCGGTCGCCGTTCGGGGCGACGATCACCCACGGCCACACCGCGCGATCCTCATGAACCACCGTGTACACCTCGCCGCGCGTGATCGCGTGCCACAGGCCGTCAGTGATCCGCTTCACCGTGATCCGCCGCTTACCCGCCATGCCCCCGAGCCTTTCTGTGTCGCTGCTGTTCTGCTGTGTGTTCGTGCTGCCTGCCGGGAGAGCGGGGAAGTCCTCGATCCCCCGCGCTGCCAGCTCCCGGCACTCCCCGCACCGCCACTCCATCGGCCACACCCCCCGGCAGCACCGGCGCGGCGCGGCACGCTCGGCCTCCCGGGCCGCCTCACGGCGGGCCTCCCGGCGGTCCCGGATCCGCGCCCGCCGCATCAGCGCCTCGGTGCGCTTGCGCGTCTTCTCTGCCTCGACGGCCGCCCGCTCCGCGCCCTTTCGGGCGATGGCCAGGCGGCGGCGTTCCTCACCGCCCCCGGGGAGCACCGGCAAGGCGTGCGCGTCCTGCCCGGCGTGGCTGTCCCACTGGCGGGCGCGGCGGGCCTTGCGAACGGACGCCATCACGTCGGCCTCATCGCGCAACACGCCCGGCCCGGCAGCCTCGGCAAGCCTGAGCGCCTTGTGTCCGTCCTCCGTCGCCACGACCAAGCCCGAGGAGTGACGCGCGAGGTATCCGCAGCGGGCGAGCAGCCGCACCCGCTCACCCTTGACCCGCCGCCCCGTACGGCCGTCCGCATCCACCGCGCGGAACCCGGAACCGTCGGCCTTCAGGCCACCGGCTGCGGCCAGGCGGACCGTCGCCACGAACGCAGCGCACCAGCCGAGAGCGGCCATGGTGTGGGCCGCGTCGTACGGCGCCGCCACCTGCCCCCCAGCAGGCAGAGCCAGCCGGGCGGGGGCACCCGCATCTGGGCCCGCGTCGCTCTCCGCCACCCCCGAGCCGGCGAGTTCGGCGAGGGCAGCGACAGCCTTACGGGCGTCCTCGTTCGCCCGCTCCGCCTCTTCGGCGGCGTCGGCTGCGGCCGGACCGTACCCGGCGGCGTCCGCCACGGTGGCGGCTTCGATGGCTGCCGCCGCGTGGTCGGACGCGAGCCCCGCGTATTCCTCGGCGGCCTGGCGGTCGCCGGCCTCGGCGGAGCGCTCCGCGTCCTTGGCGGCGGACTCGGCATCGAGCCGGGCGCAGAACGCGGCCCTGCTCGCCCGGACCGAGGCGACCAGGGCGGCCCGGTCGGCGCGCATGTCGGCGGCCAGTGCGGCGGCCCCGTCCTGCGCCTTCTTGTCGCCGCCCCGCTCGCGCACAGCCGCGCGGGCTTCCCGCTTCGCACGGTCGTCGCCGTCGGCCGCGCCCTGGACGATGAGCGCATCGGCCAGCGCCTTGGACGGCCACGGCGCCCGCTCGCCGTTCTCCAGAGCCTCAGTGAGCAGTTGCCCGCACAGTTCGGCCGCACGATCGCCCCACTGCTGCCAGTGCAGGGTGCACGTCTTGGGGTCGCCCATGGCCAAGTCGCGGGCGAGGCCGACCACTTCCCGCCCGGAGAACCGGCCGCCCCCATGGGCATCGTCGAGGATCCGGCCGGCCAGGCAGCGGGCGCAGGCGACGAACCGGCCGAGTTCGCAGTCCTGATCGGTGACCACAGACACCCAGTAGCGGGCACCGGAGCGCTTCGCGCTGCACTTGCCGACGTAGGGCGCGGACATCGCACAGTACGCGTCGGCGTCGGCCGCCGTGTCGTCGTCGGCACACACGGAGACCACACGGAGGCGGGAGTTCGCCACACCTTCCAGGGCGAGACTCCACACCTTCCACTCGGCGACGTACCGTCGGTTGTCGGGCCCCTTGCGCGCCCAGTCCTCATCCGTGCAGCCCTGGTTGCCGTCGGCGTCGGTCAGGTGCTCGAACCCCCAACGGCATTCGGCGACCAGGCCCACGGCGCCGAAGCGGCGGATCAGGAACACTCCGCGCTCAAGCTCCACACGCTCCGGCGCGCACGCGAACGCCGGGGCCTGCGCCGTGTACTGCCCGTACTTCGCCCACAGGGCGGCGAATCGGGTACGGGTGGCGGAGTCCTCACGGATCCGGGTGAGCACGTTGGTAAGGGGGCTGTTCTCGATGTTGGCGGGCCACCAGTACGAGCCGTCAGCGTCGTGTCCGGCCTCCCACTGGTCCTCTTCCGGACGGCAGTGGGTGACGGGCCGCATCCGGAACGCGTGCCCGGTCGCCGTCGTCAGCACCCAGCCGGAGGCGGGCTCCCGCCCGTCCAGGAACGACACGGCCGCGATCGACTCGCCCTCTTCCAGCGCGGCCGAGAGCTGGGCGGCAGCGACGTCGTCACCGGCCGCCGCCTCCGGCTGCCCGGTGTCGCCGTCGGTGTAGCGGGACACGGCCGCCTGTTCCCGCTGCTCCTCGGCCAGCTCACGCCCCGACAGGGACGCGATCCGCTCGCACTCCACGACGCGCGCCGCCTCAGCCGTCTCCTGCTCGGCAAGCAGGGCGGCCACCTCGCGCGCACAGTGCCGAATGAGCTTCCGGCCGTCAGCCGTGCCGTGGGCGTGCACGATGACCGGCGCGGAGACCGCCGACCCGCGCCAGGCCGGAGCGTCGTCGCTCTCGGCGTCAGAGAGATCGGTTCGTTCCTGCGTGATCGTCATCGCTGCACCTCCAGAGCAGCAGCGGGCTTTTCGGTGGTCTCCTGAGGTGACACGATGATCAGCCGCCGTGATCCATTGACCGCCCGGGCCAGCCTGAGCTTCCGGCCCCAACCGCCCAAGACATGAGCGAGAGCGGGCCACGACTCGAAGGTCTCCAGCGTGAGGACGTCGCGACGGCGCACCACCGCGGGGATGTGCAGCAGCGTCAGTTGGACGTAGATCATGTGCATGGCCTGCGGCGCTATGTCCTCTGCCGTCACATGCAGCTGCGTCTGTGGGTTCAGGCCGTGCTCGAGCATCGCCTGCGACAGAGCAACCATGAACGCGCCCGCGCCGCAGCTGGGTTCATACACATTGGCGAAGCCGCCCCTCTGCACCTGCTCGACCACCGAGTCGATCTGCATCTCGGCCATCAGCTGGGCGATGTCGTAGGGCGTGTAGTACTGGCCGAGCCGCTCGTTGCCGAGCTCCAACTCCATGTAGAGGCGGCCGAGTACGTCGCAGGGCTCGCGCTCCATCTCCGCGGTCACCAGCGCCAGGGCGTGCGCGAAGCGGTCCAGCTCTGTTCTGCTGTAGCGGCCGGCGATCTGGAGGTACTGCCCTTCGCGCGCTTCCCAGGACTCGCTCCCGCAGACGTCCACGGCGTTGCGCAGAGCCAGCGCCGCCATCTCGACGAAGTTGTCGAAGACTTCGCTCATCCGCTTCGCGCCGGTGTTCGCCGCCAGCAGCTTCACGATCTCGCGATAGCCGCTCATGCGCTCGGCTCGATGCTGCTCTTCGAGCCGACCGTGAGGACCGCGGCGGAGCCCGGAAGATCCTCATCCGACCCAAGCAGCTTCCGCCGGGCCTGCTCGCGAAGCAGAACCAGCGCCCCATCGGGGATGAACGCGAGCATGATCTCGTCTGACAACTCGATGCGGCTGCTGATCTCTTCGACCTCGGCCGTCGAGGTCGCATCCAGTGCCTCGCTCATCACACCACCTCCTTACTGCGCTTGCCCGCGGGCTTCGCGGCGAGGGCCTGCTGCTCGACGTGGCGAGCCGCGATGTACAGGCCCTCGCGGTTCAGGTGCCGCGAGTAGCTCGAGTCGAGGTAGAGCACGGGCACATCGCCCGCGGCCTTCAGCAGCGCCGGGTGCAGCAGGTGCTTGATCGGGCCCGAGCCGCCGCCGTAGACGTAGACGACCTCGGTCGTCGCGCCGGCCTGGGAGAGGACGTCACCGAAGGAGGAGACGATCTCGTCGACCAGGTAGCTAGCCTCGTCCTCGACGAAGCCGGCGGCGCGCTGGTGACGGTTCTTCACCAGCACCGACGGCTCTGCGTGGAGGAAGTCGGCCAGTTGCTTGCGCGAGGAGAACTGCAGCGTGGCGTCCGACTCGCTCATGCGCTCCATGGCGTTCATCAGCGCGGTGCCGTAGCCCTCGTCGAGCGTGGCAGCCGCCTCAGGGTTGAACCGGCCGTCGGTGAAGACCGGGAAGTTCACGGTGCCTTCGCCGACATCGACGCCGATGGTGTTCTGCACCGCCACCAGATCGGAGGCCGAGACGCCCTCCACGAGGGAGGCGTCGCGAGTGCGCAGATCATCGAGAAGAGCCTGGGCCAGCGGCTCGCCCTTGTCGGTGATGGCGAACTGCGCGGAGGCCCCCTCGGCCATCACCTGGACGTCGACGAACTGCAGGCGTACCGAGACCGGGGTGCTGAAGTTCTTGATCGTCACCAGGTGCACCGCGGGGTCGGAGCTGCCCAGCAGGCCGATGAACTCGGCGGCGTAGGCGTGGCGGCGCGCGACGAACTCGGAGATCGGCAGTGCCAGGCCGGCGCGCACCTGCACGCGCAGCTCGTGATCGGGCAGCGCGCCGTTCTCGCGGACGTAGTCGCGCAGGGCCTTCGCGGCGAAGACACCCAGGACCAGAACCTTGCTCAGCTCCTGATCGGCCTTGGAGTGCTTGCCCAGCACCTCGAACTCGGTGAACTTCGAGCCGCGCACAGACAGCGCTGCGCGGCCGAAGATCCGGCGGTCCGACGCCGCCACCAGGGAAGTGGTGAGCGAGCAGTCGATCTGGTTGTAGAAATCGCCGGCCAGCATGGAGGCCGCATCCGCGTCGGGGAGCGGCACCTTCGGCGAGGTGCGGGAAGTCGAGACGACCGCGCTGGGCAAATCGATCTCGTCGAAAGTCCCCTGCTTCGTGTTCTGGATGACGCCCTTGACGTAGCCGTTGCCGACGTCGATGCCGCCGGTGAGAGTGATGATGTCGTTGCTGTTGGCGCTCATGAATTCGATTCCTCGGTGTCTGTGTTGTCTGCCTGGAAAATGAAATTCACCGCGTTACTCAGCGCCGAGTGCTCGCCATGATTTCGTCGATGGATGCCTGCTTCGGCGGTTCCGACGCTGGGCTGGGGGCGTTTGCCGCGGGCTCCTCGGCCGTCTCAACCGGTGCGGGAACTGGCTCGGGCTGGGCTACCGGCGCTGGTGCTGTCTTCTCGACGACGGTGTCCGGGGCGACCTCGGCCTCGTCGGCGACTGCGGGCTGTGGCTGAACCGGCCTGGCGGCCGGACGGCGCTCGGTGACCGCCTCGTCGTCCTCGCGCTGCTCGATGCTCTCCAGTGGCGGCCGGCCGCGACGCGGCAGCTGATCGACGGGCTTGTAGAAGACGTCGATGTACCCGTCGCGCTGAATGGACTCCCGAATGAGCAGTCGCAGCGACTGCGAGATGTTCTCCTGCTGATCGAGCCACTCGATCACCGAGGTGTCGGCAGCGGGCACGGTCCAGCGGACCTTGCGAGGTTCACCCGGCTGATTCGCCATTGCACTCACCTCGCCCCGCCACTCTCACCTGCGCTTCATCCGGTCGTTCGCCGGATGTCTCTCGCTCTGCCATATGGACTCACCGCCCTTCGCGTTTCCTCTCGAATGCGAATCAACGCGAGCCCACTCTAGTGCCCCTATTGAGTCCTATGCAAGTCCCATTCGATACGCAAGAGAGGCGCTGTCCGAGTCTCTGTCGAGTACCGGCAGGGACACTTGTGAGACACCCCCGTGCCTCCACCAGGGACGACCGCACGCAGGCCGCCGGCACCGTGCGCCTTTGCGCCCCACCTGCGACGCGGCAAGTGCTCACGCGGGACACCTGCGAGACACCCGCGGTCACAGCACTGATCCCGAGGAGCTGCATTGGAGTACGGATGAGGCCCCATTGGCGTCCCGGTCGTGTCTCCTGCGAGACGCCACCCGGCATCCCTGCACAGGTGAGTCCTCCGAAGGCTCTGTGTGCGACGCCAGTGCGGCACTGTCGGGGCGCGCGCGAGACACCGTGAGGACGTGCGCAGAAATCCAAGAGGTATACCGGCATCGGTCGGCGTCCTATGTGGGTCCCAGTCGCGTCTCGTACATGTCCATATGGGTCACCTCTGAGACACGAGAGGGACGGTGTTTCACCGCTGTTTCACGGAGCCGAGAAGCCTGTCTGTGCCCCTTGCCGAAGCCCGCTGGCGGGCACGTTGAGACAGCCGCGAAGCGCCGGCGGAGCGAGTCAGCACAGCCGCCGGCGAGCCGTCAGCACAGTGCTGGCACAGCGCTGCTGCGACGGTCGGTACAGGGGCGTCATCGGGCCGTCATGGTCGCGGAGAGGAGAGGGAGGGAGAAGGAGCAAAGGGGGAGCAGGCCCCCGCACACAGCGAGCGTGCGAGGAACGACTTGCTTCCGCAGCAAAGGCCCGTGGGGTAGAAGAGCAGAGGCCTCTGCTGCGGAAGCAGCCCCTGGAGGAAGACGACAACGGCCCGATGACGCTGGAGCTGCTCGCTGTGCCCGATGGGCAGCTGGTCGCAGCAGTCGGGCCTCTCTTCTTCTGATGCGTCCACGAAGAATCACCCCGGGCTCGCCGCGCAAGCGCGAGACGGAGCACAGCCCGGGGCCGGAACGGGCGTCGTCGACACAGTGCAGAACGCCCGCCTCGGACGCGGTGCATAAAGTGCTGGCACGCTGCCGCGGCAGCACCGGAGCAACGACCGGAGCGAGGCGAATCCACGTCGGTGCAGCCAGCACAACGCGACGGGACGAGGCCGGCTGCGCCGCCACAGTGAGCGGTGGAGCAGAGCGTTGTCCACAGCCGAAGCGACGGTGTCGCAAGAGGACGGATCCGCTGCGCGGCGAAGGCTGTGCCGCCGACGGCAGCAGGACGATGAACCGGGGCTGCGCCCCGTCAGGAGCAGACCCGTACCCCCGGCCTCGCTCGTGCCTCGCGAGGACGGATCAGCATGGGGGTACGGCCGTATCACGGACGTCGAAACAGCAGTACACCCAAAAGGTGCGATGACCAGGCGAAACAGCCAGACCCGTACCCCCGCTACGCGGAAAAGGGGGAGGGGTACGGGTCAAGAGGGTACGGACCGTTTCCCCTGATGTTCCAGGCTTCCGCTAACGCTCCAGCCGTGGAACAGCGAGGACGACGACAAGGAAGCAAAGGGCATAAGGGAACCTGATAACACGTGTCCTGCGGACCCTCGCTTCGCTCGTCCTCTCCGCTGCGCTCCGAGGACGTGTTAGTCGGCATAGCCGACGGGTTCCACCGCTCGCTTCGCTCGCCGGTCCGTCGGTCGCTGGCGCTCCCTCCGGCTATGCCCAGCGCTGCGCTTGAGAAAGGAAGCCCCACCACTGCCCCGCTGCAGTTGTCCATAGATGTGGACAGCAGCAAAGGGGGCAGCAGTGGTGGATCGCCTGGCGCTGCGCGCCTGGCTCAGGCGAGAAGTGACGACCCGTGCGACGGCTCGGTACGCGAACCGTCCGGAGCAGATCACGCCAGCAAGATCTTCCGAGTCGTCAGCCAGCAGAGCTGGCACGGGAGCTGGGTCGAACATCGAGATCACACGGACCCCACCGGGGTCCGCACTCGTTGGTCGCCACCCGCACCCGAGTCCACGAAGAGGCGCCACCATGACGCAGTCCCAGCCCGAAATCTCGCCCGCCGACACCGGAGCCCGCTACGAGCCGAAGTTGTGGCAACCGAACAGCGAAGCCGTCGCCGAGGTGATGCGCTCCGGCGAAGCCGGGGACACCGGCAACGTCGACTTCACCAACGGCGATGCACGTCTCCCGCAGCGATGACGGGATGTACACCGTCCACCTCATGCCGATGTGTGATGACGATCAGATCCGCGTCGAGCTCCACTGGGGGAAGGACCTGGCCGTCATCGAGCCCAGTACCAGCCGGCCGGTATGAGCCAGCGACATGCAGGCCGCCGCGCCTGTCCAGACATCGTGGCCACAGCTCTCGACTCCAGCTGTGGAGACCGCCGAGTCACAAGGAGAGGAGACTTGAATGATTGCTGAAATGATTCCAGAATCGTTCTCGCATGTCGTCCTCGTCACCGGTTCCCGCAGCTGGAACGACGAGCGGAGCATGCGCTCGTCGTTCAACGACGCCTGGCGCGACTGGGGAGCGGAGAACGTCACCCGGCCGGTACTCATCTCGGGGCATTGCCCCGAGGGTGCCGACACCATGGCCGAGCGCCTGTGGCGGGCCGTCGGCTTCGAGATCCGCACCTTCCCCGCCGCCTGGTCGGCTCATGGGAAGCGGGCCGGCTTCCAGCGCAACCAGGAGATGGTCGACGCCGCCCAGGTCTTCCGCGAGGCCGGGGCTCAGGTGCTGTGCACGGCCTTCCTCGACCTCTGCCGGAAGCCCGGATGCCCGCAGCGAGATCAGGAGCAGCTCATGCCGCATACGCCGGGGCACTTCTCGCACGGCACGATCCACTGCAGGGCTCGCGCGCGAGCCGCGGGGATCGAGACGGCCACCGTGCTCCATCCGTCGCTGCCGCCGTTCTGAAGACGCACGAAGGGCCCCGCAGTGTACTGCAGGGCCCTTCAAGGACGGATGGGATGAGTCGGCCGGGAGGCGAACACCAGACTCAGCGCTACTTGCTCCGATCGATGCCGTGCGCCTCGTCATAGGCCTTCATGACCGTCTTAGGGATACGTCCCCGTTCCGCGAACTCATAGCCCTCCTTCTTGGCCCACTCACGGATCTTGTCGCGCTCCTCGGCAGTCGTCTCGGGCACGACTCGCTTCTTGGATGCCGGCTTCCCGGCTTTCCGGCTGACCTTCAGGTACGGCTTCAGCGCTTCCTCAAGCTTCTTCTGCTCCTCAGCGGTGAGGTCGACCTCGTACCAGGTGTCACCCAAGCCGAACGTAGCTGTAGCCGCATCCGGCTTACCACTGAGATCTGACTCGACAATGCTTCGAATGGCCATACCGGCGAGAGTAGCCGATACGCAAGGACCTTGGAAAGTCTGTCGCAGGCATTCGAGATAAGTGTGCTATTTAGAGCCCGAATGAGACTTGGAAGCACTGCGAAATAAGCAGAAGAGGTGAATGCTACTGCTAAAATCGCAGCGATGTGAGGGGTGCCGCATACCCCCTTCTCCACCGACCAACGCCCCCGATCGAGAGGCCTCCACCATGTCCACGCTCCATACCGTCGACGACCATTCGCTCACCGACGAGGACACCGACCTCTTCGAGCTGCTGTGCCAGCGCAGGGGGTGGTCGGATCAGTACCTGAAGGAGATCGAGTCCACCGAGCACGACGAGCTCCTGGACCTGGCCGAGATGGTCGAGGCCCTTCATGACGCCCGGACCACGGGCAAGAAGATCACCATCGCCCCCGACTTCGACATGGATGGCATCTCCTCCGGTGTCCTCGGCTACGCCGGCCTGTCCGAGCTCGGCTTCGACGTCGAGCTGCACCTGCCCGACGACCGCCGCGGTCACGAGCTCACGCCCGAGGACATCGCCGAGATCCACGCGAAGTGGCCCGACACGCGGGTCCTGCTCACCTGCGACGGGGGAGTGAACTCCCACCGCGGTATCGCCGCCGCGCGTGCCCTGGGCTGGACGACGCTGGTGACCGATCACCACGAGGAGCTCGCGCCGGGCTCTACCGCGGACATCACCGTCGACCCGTGCCGGATCGACGAGACCTACGCCCACACCGGGATCTGCGGTGCCCACGTGCTCTACCAGGTGATCGAGGCCTACACCCGCGTGCACCGGCCCGAGAAGCTCTGGGAGATCCACCTGCTGCGCCTGTTCGCCGGCCTCGGCACCGTCTCCGACGTCATGCCCGTTCTGTACGAGAACCGCCAGCTGGTGCGCGATGCGATCTCGATTGCCCGCCTGCTGCGCGTCGCCGCGCCGAAGACGATCCCCAATCCTTGGGGTGGGTTCGACGCTGACCCCGATGCCATCGACATCGAGCAGTCGATCCTGATGCAGCTGTTGCGCACCGAGCCGCACCACCCGGTCTTCCTCCGGGCCTTCGAGGGCTTCGCAATCGTGCTCAAGGCCTTCGCGCAGATCAGCAAGATCCGCGACGTCGACGACCTCGACGAGGGCTTCTTCGGCTTCTACCTCGCCCCGGCGATGAACAGCCCCCGGCGCACGGGGGCCTCGCTTGAGCCGTGCTTCGCGGTGTTCACGGCCGCCGGTGCTGACGTCAAGCTCAAGGCCGCCCACCAGGTGATCGAGAGCAACGAGCTGCGCAAGCAGCTGGTCATCGAACACATGGAAGAACTCACCACCGGGGACCAGCCCTTGGCCCCGTGGGTGTACTTCTCGGACACCTACCCCGGCATGCACGGGCTGCTGGCCAGCCGGATGCTGGAGCTCAACGGTCACCCGGTCGTCGTTCTCAACCGCCCCACCAGTCCCGACGATTTCGTCAGCGGTTCCGGTCGCGCGCCGGGCTGGTTCGACATCATCACCAGCCTGGAGCCGCACGACGGTCTCAGTGCCATCGGGCACCAGCAGGCCTGCGGCGTCCGCGTCGCGAAGGCCGAGAAGCTCGGCGACCTCGTCGCCGTGCTGCAGGAGGCCACCCAGGTCGCCCTGCTCGCCGTCAGCACCGACGGACCGAACAGTGATCTCGTGCTAGGCCCGGACGCCGACTGCGACGCCAGCCTCGAGGACCTGCAGCCGTTGTTCGAGCTGGTGCGCCGTACCGAGGGACTCAAGCCCTTCGGGCACGGCTTCACCGCTCCGGTCGTCGAGATCGCGATCGAGCCCCTGGGCCTGCGCGTGGACCGGATCGGATCCGAATCGCAGCACCTGCGCCTGGTCACCCGGTCCGGCCTGTCCTGCCTGTGGTGGAACGTCGCCGAGGAGAAGTTCGACATGCTCCGGGGCTTCGTGCAGCGCGCCAGCCGCACCGAACTCGGCACGCTGCGCTTCACGGCGACGCTGCAGCTGAACACCTTCCGCGGCGACACCCGCGTCCAGGCCATCATCAACGAACAGATCACCACGGCTGCTTGAGCCCCGTAGAGGAGGAGACCTTGACGACTTCACCGATCACCTCGCGTCTGCTCAGCATCGGGTGGTGCGTCCTCGTGCCGTTCGCCGCCGTCGCGGTCTACCTCGGCCTCGGCGCCTTCGCAGTCCTCCTCATCGGAGAGCCGATCGTCGCGACCGCCGTCCTGGGCATGCTTGTCGTCGTCCTGGTCGGTTCGATGAGGATCCAGCGGCCCCGGTGGCTCGCGCATGCGCCGGCCCCGCAGCCGGGGTCGGAGATCCCACGCTTCGGGTGGATCGTCCTCTGCTGCGCGGTCCTGGCCTTCCTCGCCGGGCAGTCGCTGGCCTTGTGGATCTATGTCACGGTCGGGTCCGCCGGCTTCGACGCCTCGAACCAGACCCGGCACGCGGCTGGAGCCCTGACGACCCTGCTGCTCACCCTGGTCGCGGCTCCCGCGGGGGAGGAGTTCCTGTTCCGAGGGCTGATCTACCCGTTGCTGCGCAAGCGGGTGAGCATCCTCGTCTCAACGCTGGTCACCGCCGTGGTGTTCGGCCTGGTGCACGGTAATGCCGTGCAGTTCGCCTCGACCCTGCCGTTGGCGGTGCTCCTGGCCCTGGTCTACGAGCACACGCGCGCGCTGTGGCCGTGCGTGCTCCTGCATCTGGGCTTCAACCTCGCCGCGGCTCTCGCCCCGGCGCAGGCGCTCGGCGCTCCGGCGAACGCCGTCTCCGCGGTGTTCCTGTGCCTGGCCTTTGCTGGTTGTGCCTTGGGGCTCTACCGGCGGGTCGCCGACGGGACTGCGCCAAGCGCAGTCCAGGGCGCGGGAGGCGAGTCCGCGATGCAGTGATCGAGGTACTCAGCCTCTTCTGAAAAGCGATGGTGCCCTCCCTGCGGGACCGGCGGCCTTTCAGCCGCCGGTCCCTCGTGCGGAGGGCATGCTCGTGGTGACCGGGGTGTTCCGGTCACCGGGGTGTGACTGAAAGTAATTGTTCAGTCATACTCATCAGGAGAGGAGAGGATCTCATCATGGCTATCGTCGGCACCTGCACGTATGACTCACGAGGACAGCTCGTCCGTCCCGACACGCTCGACATCAGCCGTGCGAAGATCCGCCTGGACCTCGACACTGAGGCCTTTTCAACCTGCGGTTGAGCTGGCGTGATGCAGGGTAAGGACGGCCTGAACGAGGGACGTGATCCGGGTGGTCGAGCAGCGGAGTTTGCGGAGGAGTCGCCAGTTCTTGAGGATGGCCATGGCTTGTTCGACGAGGGCCCGGATCTTGGCCTGGGATCGGTTCACCGCCTGCTGACCTGCGGACAGCGTTTCCCATCGGCCGCGGAACGGAACCCGGACCGTGCCGCGGGCACCCTGGTAGCCCTTGTCCGCCCAGCAAGGGATGTGGGCCTGGTCGAGGGCGTCGATGATGCCGTGTTCGCGGGCCGCTCGAATATCGTGAACGGCCCCTGGCAGCGCGGGCGAGGCCCACAGCAGTCGGCCGAACGGATCGGCGATGACCTGCACGTTCATGCCGTGCTTCTTATGCTTCCCGGAGTAGAAGGGCCGGTCGGCGGCGATCCGGTCGATGGGCAGGAGCGTCCCGTCGAGCAGGACGTACGCCTTCGTCGAAGCAGCCCGGACGGCCTCATCGAGGGTCGGTGCGAGTGCGGCCAGGAGGTCGACGGCCTCGCTGATGTAGCGGTATACCGTGCTCGTCCCCACCCCGAAACCAGCTGCGAGCTGGGCGTATGTGGTTCCGTTCCGCAGATGCGCCAACACCAGCAGGGCTTGACGGCCGGCCGGGAGCCGGCGCCAGCGGCATTTGATCCGACGACGGTGTTCTCGCAGGCGAGCGGCGAGGAAGGACAGGGACCGACTGGACACGTCCAGCCCGCACGGGTAGACAAGCACGTGAAGCCTCTGGTGGGTACCGGGTGATCTTGGTCGTGAACCCGTCTACCAGGGGCTTCACTCATCTGTCGAACCAACCGACCTGCTCACCCAGCAAGTTGGCAAAGGCTCACTGGTGAGAAGCCCACCTTCGATCGCGGTCACACGCACGTCTTCGTCGTCTCCGACATGGGCGTCACGGCCGAACAGGCCCGTGAGCGAGTGAACGCGAGGCTGCGCCGGTTCTTCGATCGCGCTGAGGCCGTTCGCGGCTTCCGCGAAATCACGATGAAGAGAAACCAGAGCAAGAACCGGCTCAACCTCAACACCACGATTTCCTACGAGATCCTCTACGTCGTCGAAGCAGACGAGCGATCCCGTAGCCGCAGTCCCGAGTCCCCCAATGCGGGACACCAGCGAGGCTGAAGCACAGTCACCCCTGAGTGATTCGCGCCATTCACGCCTCGCACTCATCAGCACATGCAGAGAGGCCGGAGAGCTCCCTTCCCACGGGGATGCTATCCGGCCTCTCTGTTCTCGCGTTCCAGTGCAACATCGATCACCTGGCGTCAACGATAGCAGCTGTCGTGGGCCACTCGCAATGAGTAGCGAATGTTAGTCCAATGTCCTCTCTTGCCGAGTGGAGCCTTATGAGTGAACGACTCGGACAGAGTTCTGACTCGCGCCCGGAGGATGCGTCAGGAGCCTTCTGTGAGCCTCAGGGCGCCGAGGATGTTCCATGCGGCTTCCAGTCCCGCTGAGGCTCGGCCGCACCGCCTGGGAGCCGCACGGCGGCTCGGCGTGTGTCCGTTCTCAACGAACCCAGTCGCCTCCAAGCCGCTGACCAGGGCGGACTAACTTCGTTGCGACTCCGCTCCTTGGGACGTCATCGTCGCCCCGACCAGGCGACCTGCGACGACTGGTTTCGATGAGACGGATCGACGTTCGACTCGGTTCGTTGAGACGGGACAGCGTGGAAGTCTGCCTCGACTTGGTCGCCAGTGTCCGGTGCCACTTGTCCCGTCTCAAACGATCTGGGTCGTGGCCGTGGCTGTGACCTGCGGCGACCAGATCATTGGAGACGGAAGCGGCGCGAGAATCTCAAACGATCTGGTCTCGGAGCTGCGAATGCGCCGCGTGCGCCTGGCTGCCGGCCAGGGCGTCTCAACCAACCCGGCCAGCGGAACCAGATCGTCCGAGACAGAGACCAGATCCGGGGAGACGGGACACCACTGAATCTTGATCGTTTGCCACCGGACTTTGACCGGTGGCAGCCCACTACCAAGACAGTGGCGGGTGGTTTCTTGCCGAGCATCACCGCGCACTCCAGGCATCGACCTACTCTTCGGTGCCATGGATGATGAGCTGACCAACGACGACCATCTTCGGGCCCTGGCCGCGCTGGAGGCCGTTGTCCAGAACAACGACGGCGCCCTGGAGGTCCTGGCGGGTGGCGCGCACGAGCGCCCGCTGGCGGCCCTGCTCGCCGCGTACGGACAGCACACGCTTCACCGTGTCCTGCTCGCCGCGTTTGGCATTGAGGCCACCATGACCCACGACGAGACCGGCCAGCGCCTCGCGGAGCTCAACGGCGATCCCATGGCGCGCATCGTCTTCCTCCTGACCGACTCCCTGCACCACCAGGCCGTCCTCGCTGGCGACGACCTCGTCACCGCCAAACGGATCGGCGGATCCATCCTGCTCGCGATCCACGCCTTCACCGACGCGGACAACCAGGACGCGTTGACCTTGCTGCGCGCCCTGCGTAACGAAGCCCTCCGAGCTGGCTGACGGCACCGGTCAGACTTCGGTGGCAAACGGTCAAGATTCAGTAGCGCAGGACAGCCAGGGGGCGCATCGAGCTGCTAGCTGTACCACGAGACGTGGTACACCCCTGAAAACCGCGTCTGACCTGGGCGAATATTTGTACCGCGAGGCTCTTTTCCGCATCGGGTGTACCACGTGAGAGCGCCGACGTGGTACGACGTTTTGTCTGGTCAACCAGTGTTTCCCGCCCATGTACCACGAGTACCACGTCTTTTTGACCGTTTACATAGGGGACGCGTTCGGGAGCGATCCAGACAGCTCCAGCCCCAGCTCGCCAGTCTGCTCGCATATCCCCCCTGCGCGTGTATCTAGGCTCTATTTCCTGGTACAAGTGGTACGGGGGGTATATAAAACCTGCCTGAGCTGGGAAAACACCTGTACCACGTAGAAAATGCTACGTGGTACACCTTCCTCTTGAACTCCTGAAATTCCTGCTCTGACCTGGGGAAACAGATGTACCACGTCAAGTGGTACAGGCTCAGATACCCCTAGAGGGTATGTGGCCCTCGGGGCCCTCCTGGAGGGCGTCCAGCCGATGCTTTGGTGACGGCGGGCTCGGCCGGTCAGAAGAACTCCTCCGAACCTCGACCACAGGCCGGGCGGCTCACGCCGCCCGCGGGTGTGTGGTCGAGCACGAGAAGCCGGTGACTCCGTGGGGCATGCACCCGACGGAGTCACCGGCTTCTCGCATCTCATCCAGGCTTGCAACGCGTGTGGCATGGCCGTGGTGGTCGCGCGCGCCCTCTCTAGCCCCTGTCGACGACCCTTTCGTGACCCCTTTAGTAACCATCCATGACCTCAGTCGCCCCTCTTGTTGACTGGTGGCTCAATCGTTGCGAAAGGCTGCTCTGATGACATAGAGTCAAGATCGCGTTCCATTCGATTACGAGTTCAATCGGCTTCCCACTCATCGCCGGCAGGAGCTCGATCACGATCGAGAAAGCAGCAACATGACGCCTCCTGATGCCCCCACATCCGTACCTGCCGCCGGTTCCAGCGCCGGACCGCGCACCAACCCCGTCGCCGACGTCCTGGCCAGTGTCATGGGGTACTTCTCGAACCGCGACGACATGGCTCCGCAGAACGAGATCGTCACCTACGTCACCGCCGCCTACCTCGACCAGATCGACCCGACCGATCCTCCGACACCTCGCGTGCTGGAGAAGGAGCTGCTGGCGATCGTGGGCGGCGTCATCAAGGCCGAGAACTTCAAGGCTGCCGTGGCCGCCGAGAAGTACCCCCTGCCGAGATATCTGACGTACTGGCAGGTCGCGCAGATCCTCCTGCGTCTGCACCACGTCATCCGCATCGCGCCCAACGCCAAGGACACCGACCGCGAGTACGACCTGCTGGCGATGTACCAGGCCACGTCCCGCGCGCGCGGGACGTACACCACCAGCGAGGACGACATCCGCACCACGGCGCGCATGTACAACACCCAGCTGACCCTCAAGGAGTTCGCCGAGGTCCTGGCCGTTTTGCGCGAGGACAGCCCGCGTCGGCACCAGAGCACGAACCGCGACTTCATCGCCGCGCGCAACGGCATCGTCTTCTACGGCACCGAGCCGCTGGACGTCACGATCTTAGGCAAGGACTTCCACTTCGAGCCCAAGCAGGTCCACCCCTTCGACCCCGCCATCGTGCTGCTGACCAAGAACGACGTCGACTACGTGGACGACGCCCCGCAGCAGGTCATCACGCACCCCAAGGACGGAGACTGGGAAGTCGTCGCCTGGATCGACGAGCTCTTCGACCAGCCTGGTGACGAGGGCCTCGCCGACCTGATCTGGGAGATCATCGGCGCGATCATCCGGCCGCACGTGCGCTGGGGCAAGACCGCCTGGTTCTACTCCGAGCAGGGCAACAACGGTAAGGGCACGCTCTGCGCGCTCATGCGCAACCTCGTTGGCAGCGGCGCGCATACCTCGATTCCGCTCTCGGACTTCGGCAAGGACTTCGCGCTCGAACCGCTGGTGCGCGCCAACGCGATCATCGTCGACGAGAACGACGTCGGCACCTTCATCGACAAGGCCGCCAACCTGAAGGCGATCGTCACCAACGACGTCATCCAGATCAACCGCAAGTACCGGATGCCGATCGCCTACCAGTTCTTCGGCTTCATGGTCCAGTGCCTGAACGAGTTCCCGCGTGTGAAGGACAAGTCCGAGTCGTTCTACCGCCGGCAGCTCTTCGTGCCCTTCACCAAGAGCTTCACCGGAGCCGAGAAGAAGTACATCAAGGACGACTACCTCCAGCGCCGCGAGGTCCTGGAGTACGTCTTCTGGTACGCGATCAACCGCGCCGGCGCTTCATGTCCGGGTGACTACTACCAGCTCTCAGAGCCGGTGGCCACCAAGGAAGTCCTGGCCGAGTACAAGGAGGCCAACGACCCCGTGCGCGCCTTCTGGGAAGAGTTCCGCGGGCGGCTGGTCTGGGACCTGGCACCGTTCACGTTCCTCTACGACCTGTACAAGGCCTGGTTCGCCGATGTCTCGCCGTCGGGCTCCCCGGTGAGCAACAAGCAGTTCATCACCGACCTTGTGGCGATCGTCCGGCCGGATGCCCTGTGGCACTGCCCAGACAAGAACCGCAAGATCCGGCCCGGCCAGATGATGCACACCCCCGAAGTGCTCATCGCCGAGTACGAGCTGAAGAAGTGGATGCACCCGAGCTACACCGGCAGCGACCCGAAGAAGAAATCCCAGCCGACGCTGCAGGCCAACTACCGCGGACTGCTCCGGCACACGGGCGCATCCGCCCCGACCGACGACACCACTGGCGAACAGGACTGATGCACCCATGGCTAAAACTGCTGGCGCATTCGGCGAACTCACTCAGGCCGTACTCGAACTCGCCCGCGGCCACGGCCGCCTGATCACGGCGATGTACGACGTCGCGCGCGAGCAGCGGATCACCAACCTCATCGTCCGCTCGCAGGTCACGGCAGATCCCGTGGAGAAGGCCCGGCTCATGAGTGAGGCGTCCCGGCGCATGGATACCCCGCGCCGGCGCTCTCCTCACGACTCCCTCTGAGGCCACGCGCGCCTCCTCCCCAGACACCGGCCGTGATGGTCGGACCGACGAAAAGAGATCCCCATCATGACCACACAGCGAACACCCGTCACGGCATCGAAGGCGCGCTTCACCTTCTACGACATCGAGTCGTTGTCGGACGTCTTCACTCTGTGCGCCTACACCCCGCGGCCCGACAGAGCCGTCGACGACCTGGAAATCTTCTTCCTCGCCGACGACCATCAGCTCTCCGACGCCGTGGACCCGCAGGCGCTCTATGAAGCCGTGGTGCGCTCCAACCCGGGCCTGCCCGCGGTGAGCGTCCAGCTGTGGAACCTGCACGGCGAGCGGGGCAACCTCCGCCTCGCCGAGCTGATGGGCCTCTCGAACGCGGACCAGGTCAACGACCGCAGCGAGGTCTCGTCCTATCCGGCGAGCCTGCGCCCGGTCTGCGACACGGATCCCGAGTACGACCCGCTGAAGCACCCGTTCCTGGCCGGGTACAACTCACTGAACTACGACATGACCATGCTCGCGCTGTACCTGATGGAGACCTTCCCGGCTCCGCACTCCGGTCGTCTTGTCCAGCCGACCACCGCGCGCGAGATGCGCGAGCACAACGACAAGCTGTTCAACGAGCACATCGAGTACATGCCCGGCTACCTCGGCTGGGACGGCCCGGCTGCCAAGATCCGCCGCGCCATGATGCACTCGGGTCGGCACCTGGACGTCGCCCGTCTCAACGAGCTGCAAACCAAGGTGAGCCTCAAGCGCCTGCTCGGGATGCTCGGCCGCCAGATCAAGGAGTCCGAAAAGCTCAGCCACGACACCTCGATCGCCGCGATCGAGGATCTCTACGAGCTGCTGGCCTACAACGTCTCCGACTGCCTGGGCCTGGCCCAGCTCTTCCAGCACCCGGCCTACGCCAGCAACTTCGACCTCAAGGCCGGTCTGCTGGCGCAGTACTCCGAGACCGTCTACGCCAAGAACGGCTCGGTGCGCCGGGACCGCCTGACCGTCGACTCGTCCTCGGCGAAGTTCGTCGGCCGCATCCTCGCGCCGTACACCTCGCTGAACGACATCGAGGCCGTGTCGTTCCTCTATCCGGCCAAGGAGGTGGCCGAGGAGCAGGGCATCTCCCAGGTCAACGTGCTCGACGAGTGCGTGCGCTTCTTCGAGGAGAACGTGGCCTCCGACCCTGCCAAGGGCCCAGCCACGACGCCGGCACAGGCGAAGGCGCACCGCCAGTTCATGCAGGTCGTCAACTACTACCGCTCGATCGAGGGGCAGAACTTCAACGACTCCGAGGAGTACCGCGACCTGTTCGACCTCCCGGCCAAGTCCTTGCGTGAGCTGCCGAAGACGCCGAACAACGTGCCCTACTTCCACCGTGACGCCTCCCCGTCGTCGTGCTTCGCCACGTTCAGCACAGGCGGCATCCACGGCGCGGAAGCGGACATGACAGTCTTCTACGCCGACTCCTTCGAGCACCGAGAACAGGCAGCCATGATCGGCCTCGCCAAGCTCTTCTACCCGGACGCGAAGGACTTCGTCGCCGAGGCCAAGCGCCAGCACAACCTGCTCGCGCTGCCCGACGGCACGACCGTCGACAAGCGGCTCGTGCTGCTGGGCTCGGACCCGAAAAAGGTGAAGTACCGCAAGCCGAAGAAGGACGACCCGGACCAGGCCGAGAAGCTCGCGCGTGCGCAGGCCCAAGTGCCGGATCCGGCCCAGCTGCTGGACACTCAGCGCCCGGACACCGAGGCGATGCATGTGCGCCTGGCCGACGGGACCGTGCTCGACGGCAAGGTCGTCCTGGCCGTCACCTCGGCAATCAAGGCCGTCTATCGCGATGAGCCGGCGAAGAAGGCACCCGCGCTGTTCACTGCGAAGGCCGACAAGTCCACCAAGCTGCACCCGAGGTTCGCACGGACCTCGGCAGGCCTCGTCGTCCACGAGGACTTCACGAGCTACTACCCGAACCTGCTGCGCAACATGAGGGCGTTCTACAATCCCGAGCTGGGCGAGGACCGCTACACGACGATCTTCTTCGAGAAGGAGCGCCTGGGCTTCGAGATGAAGAAACCGGGGATCTCCGCCGAGGAGAAGGCCCGGCTCACGACCTTGCGCAACGGCACGAAGCTGATCCTCAACTCGGCCTCTGGAGCTGCTGACGCCGCGCACCGGACCCCGATCAGGATGAACAACCGCACCATTTCGATGCGGATCATCGGCCAGCTGTTCAGCTGGCGGATCGGGCAGGCCCAGACGCTGGCTGGCGCGCGGATCATCTCGACGAACACCGACGGCCTCTACTCCGTCGTCGGCGGTGAGAACGGCTTCGATGAGACCACCAACAACCGGGTGCTCGCCGAGCAACAGTCCGCCATCGGCATCGACATCGAACCGGAGCTGATGTTCCTCATCAGCAAGGACTCGAACAACCGGCTCGAGCTGGAGTCGCCCAGTGAGGACCGGAGCGTCGCCGACAGCCCGATCATCACTGCCTCCGGCGGGACGCTGGCCTGCCACGCGGGTCCTACCCCGACGAAGTCGCTGGCCCACCCGGCCGTGATCGACTTCGCTCTGGCCCGCTACCTGCAGACCGTCGCCAACAGGGGAGAGGAGGCTCTCGCCGAGCCGTTCGATCCCGTGCTGGGCCGGAAGATGATCGAGGAGGCGATAGACCCGGTCGATCCCGTGCGGACGCTGCTGCTGTTCCAGAACGTCCTCGCCGCCTCGCGTGGATCAATCACCTACCCGTTCGCCGCCGACCCGGTCAGCGCCGGACCCGACCGTGACGACAACGAGGACTCCGATGCGCAGCTGGTGAACCCGCGGGCCCTGCAGATGGTCAACCGGGTTTTCATCGTCCACGACGGCACCGATGGTGCCGTGAGTTTGCACAACGCCGGCGCATGGAAGGTGAGCCCGGCCAGCCAGAACAAGCGGCGCGAGTCCGGCAGGGCCGGGGTGCGACGTGACCCGATCGCGCTGGAGATCCTGCGCCACCACGGGTGGGCGAAGAACCGCAGCGAGGCCAGCACCTCCGACGGCCTCACGCTGCTGCCCGATGACCAGGACGTCGTGATCCGCCGGATCAACGGCATCGACCCGCACTGGTCGGTGATCGTCGTCAACGACGACCTCCGCGCGCTGCCGGCCGCCCGAATCGAGCAGCTCATTGGGGCGATCGATCTCGTCATCTACACCCGGATGCTCGACGAGACGTTCACCAAGAACTGGAGAAACGCCGCCTGATCAGCGCCTGCACCACCGCCGGACTGCAAGGTGCCGAGCCGGGTCGATATGACGCAACCCGGTACATTGCGGCTTTCCATGACTATTCCCAAATGAATCCTCGCAAGTAATTCACTTTAAGTCGTAATTGCGGCGAAAGTCGAGTCTGGCTCGTCGCGACAAGAGAGTTAGAGGTGTCATGTCCCAGACCGCACTTTCCGTCCGCACCGACGACCCCGTCACCTCCTGCGAGGCCGCCCTGAAGGCAGTGTCGGGCGCGTCCCGCGTCCGCCCCGTCGTCCCGGAGGTGCTCAGCGAGTCCGGCCCGCTCACTCACGACGAGCTCATCGCCGCGTACCACACCCGCATCGTCATGAACCCGGACGCACCCTGTGCTTCCGAATCCGGCATCCGCACCCGGCTCAAGGAGCCCGGCAACACCGGCCTCGCCACCGAGGACTCCGAAAAGGGCGTCTCCCGTTTCGGCAACACGGCCAAGTGGTGGGTTGCCGTCGAAGCCGACGATGCCGCCTTCGCCTACTTCGAAGACGCTGACGAGGACGAGCTGTGAGCGCCGCCACCGGAGGAACCGGGAGCACAGGCCAGACGGTCCAGCCCGGTCAGCGCTGGCGGCGCAAAAGCGACAGGATCCTGACCACGGTCATTCACGTGGATTCGCCCTTGCGGTTCCGGCGCTCGGTCCAGCACCGGGCGCGGCGTCGAACGGTCACCGAGCTGGACTCGTTCCTGAAGAAGTACGAGCTCGTGTCCGATGCCGTGCCGACCGACACCTCCGCCCAGGACGACGACGCCCAGGCCAAGCAGGAGAAGAACACAACCCGCGAGGGCATCCTGGTCCGCCGGGGCCAGATCTGGGAGGACCTCGACACCCGGCAGGACCAGCGTCGCGTCGTCGTCGAGTTCGTCAAAAACGGCAGGGCCCGAGTCCGGGCCCACTACGGCACGAGGCGCTCGACCATCAGCGTCTCCCGGATGCACAAGCATTCCACGGGCTTCCGCCTCGTCGAGCCCGGTGAGCTGAAGTACGGCGTGCCGACGGTCTCCTCGGACGAGACGGCACAGCGCTGATGGCTCGCACGCGCGAGAGCACCATCGAGGACTACCTCCTCAGCCAGTGCCGGGCGCACGGCTTCCTGTGCCTGAAATTCGTCTCACCAGCCCGCGGGGGAGTGCCCGACCGGATCGTCGTCGCCCCCTGCGGCACCGTGTTCGTCGAGGTCAAACGCCCCGGCGGCCAGCTGCGGAAGCTGCAACAGCTCACGCACGCCAAGCTGCGCCGCCACGGGGCCGAGGTTCACGTCGTCGACGACAAGCCGAGCGTCGACATCTTCATCGCGAACCTCCTCAAGACCTCATCCGACCAGCAGAGAGCAGCACCATGACCCATAGCCGCCCAACCTGACCTCGCAGAACCGCACGGCGCAGAACGCCGGTCTCGACATGCGCCGACTCATGGCCGAGGACCATGCTGAGGTTCCATCGTCGGACTCCGCTCAGGAACCCAGACCGGCCCAAGAGATCACGGTGGCCCAGGCGTTCATCCAGCACAGCACAGCCTTCACCGCCTGGTTCGACACCCAAGAAGGCAGCCTTCCTACGGATACGCCGCTGAAGGTGACCTTCGCCGAGTCCGATCAGCCGCTATTCGAGGTCATACGCGCGGCCGGAAGATTTCAAGTCCAATGAGACGGTTGTGATGCTATGAGGTTTGTGGTGCGGGTTCCCTGCGCTTGGCAGGGTTGTTGATCCACGCCTGCTGGGGTATCTCGGGTGGTCGGGGGCGTCGGCCGAAGCGTTCGGGGTGGCGGGTGTATGCCTCGGCGAGGGTGACGGCCCGCTGGTCGCGGACCTCCTCGGCGGTGCCGAAGTGGACGGAGGCGGGTGTGTGCCAGCCGATGCCCGAGTGCCGGTGTTCGTGGTTGTAGTACGCGATGAAGGCGTCGAACCACTCGCGGGCGTGGGCCAGGGAGTCGAACCGTTCGGGGTAGTCCGACATGTACTTGGTGGTCTTGAACTGGGCCTCGCTGTAGGGGTTGTCGTTGGAGACCTTCGGCCGGGAGTGCGATCTCGTCACCCCGAGATCGATCAGCAGCTGGGAGACCTTCTTGCTCGTCATCGAGGTGCCGCGGTCCGCGTGCACGGTCTCGGGCACGGTCCCGTTGCGGGCGATGGTCTCGCGGATCAGCTCCTCGGCCCGCTCGGCGGACTCGGCGGCCTCGACGGTGTGGCCGACGATGTAGCGGCTGAAGATGTCGATGATGACGTAGGCGTGGTACCAGACGCCCTTGGCCGGTCCGGCCGCCTTGGTAATGTCCCAGGTGAACACCTGCGACGGGGCGGTGGCGACCAGCTCGGGCACCGTCCTGGCGGGGTGAGTGGCCTGTCTTCGGCGCTCGCCGTTCTGCCCTTTCTCGCGCAGGATCCGGTACATCGTGGAGACGGAGCAGTGGTAGCGCCCGGCATCCAGCTCGCGGGCCCAGATCTGTGCGGGCGGGAGCTCGGCGTACTCGTCGCAGTTCATCAACTCCAGTACCGCAGCCCGCTCTTCGGCCGTCAGAGCCGAGGGCTGAACCTGCGGCGAGCGGGGCCTTGGCGGTGGTGCCGGCCGCATCCGGCGGTAGTGGGTCGCCCGGGAGCGGCCGGTCAGCCGGCACGCGGCCGTAATGCCCAGCTCGCCCTCGACGCCGGTGAATGCGTCATCGACCACCGGGTCGGCGGCAGCTGTCGGCGTTCACTTGTAAGTGCACCGCCCGGTACACGCGAACGTGCACAACGCGCCGTACTCCAGAGCGCCGGGGCCACCCGATAGCCAGCCGCCTTCGGGACAGGGGACGCGGTCAAGGGTGGGGCGAAGCCCCCATCGCATGGCGACGCCCGTAGGGCGCCCTTGACGGCGGTTTCTGTCCCGCATCCTGACGAGGAGGGTGGCCCCGGCGCCCCCACCGGCTCGAAGCTCTGGGAAAGTGGTGCGCTTTGGGCTGTACCGACCGGTGCACGTTCGGGTGTACGCCGACAGCAGCCTTCAGTCCGCGCCCTCGGAGATCATTTCCAAGAGCGCGGAGGCTTTTCCCATTACCTCCAACGCGGCCTTGTTCCGGGCCAGTTCCTTCTCCAGCCGTTCCACCTGGCGGCGCAGTTTCTCGTTCTCCGCCTCGGCGGCCGACTTCTTCGGCCGAACCGGGCTGGTGCGCTTGTCGACCAGCTTCTCCAGGGCCCCGGCATCCCGCGCGGCCCGCCACTCCTTCACGTGCGAGTGGTACAGCCGCTCGCGGCGCAGGATCGCGCCCTTCTCGTTCTTCGGTGCGGCGTCGTACTCGGCCACGATCCTCAGCTTGTACTCGGGGCTGAAAGTGCGGCGCTTCGGCCGGGGAGCCGGGCCGGATCCGGCGGGCTTGGTGCTGGTCATGAGGGGGTGGTTCTCCTGTCGTGCCCTCTCAGGCTAACCCGCCGGAGCGGGGCGTCTCACCACAGGCTGACAGAGAGGGGCTGAAGCCGAGACCGAGGCCAAATCCACGCCCCGGGCGCGGGGGTTCAGATACGAGGTCTGCCGGCAGCCCTTCAGCACTGTGGCTGCTCTGGGCTCGCATCGGCGAGTCCACCGCGATCGTGCCGCGTCGGTCCCCGCAACCAGAACCGACTCCGACATCACTCGCGAGATTCCGCAGAAAGCGAAGCACGACTTGCCGGCACCCACGCACCAGGCAACACCGGTTGGCGCAGCCGAGCAGCCTGACGGCCCGGTGGCAGTGCTGCAACGCGTGCGACAAGCCCTCGGACCCGACCCGCGCGTCACGCAGCTCGAAGCGAGGGGCGCCGAGTTGGGGACCGAGGTCGCGCAGCAAGGACAGAGAGCTGACGAGGCCCAGCCCGACTCGCCCTTATTCAAGAGGCATTCCATGCCTGACTACTCACTCGAAGAGAAGGGATGACCAGCGACGTGACTACGGCTACTGCTCCATCCTCGATCTCGCTGATGCCGCATCAGCAGCAGATCCACGACTTCCTCGTTGACCACCCCTTCGCCGGCGCGTGGCTCGGCGTCGGGGCCGGCAAGACGCTCACGACCCTCAGTGTCCTGCAGACGGTCCGCCCGATGGGTCACATCCTCGTCATAGCGCCCGTGGCGATCGCCCGCTCCACCTGGATCGACGAGATCGAGAAGTGGGGCTTCCCCATCCGGACGAAGTCGCTCATTGTCGACGAGAACGACAGGAAGCTTTCCAAGGCCAAGCGTCTGAAGCGCTTCCAGGAAGTCTTCACCGATCCGCCGACGATGTACTTCATCAACCAGGAGCTGCTGACTCAGCCGTCCCAGGAGACGAAGTTGATCACGCCGGTGCCGGGCGCAGTGCCTGCCCCGACCGTCTCACCGGAGGCGACGGCGATCCTGGGTCTGCTCCAGGCACGGGGGCCACTGGGCCGAGACGAGCTGATCGACGAGTACCGTGCTCTGGTCACCGGCATCGCCAACAACCCGGTCCCCGCCAAGGCCAATATCCGCGCCTGGATTCAGGAGTTGCTCAAATCGGCCCTGGTGACGTGGGAAGTCTATGGCTGCCGAACGTGTTCCGGTGACGGCTGCCCCGAATGCCGGTTCGGTCTGATCGACCAGTTACCCATCCAGAACATCAGCGGGCGAAGGACCATCATCTGGCCGTTCCAGACGGTCATCATCGATGAGTCCCAGGGTTTCAAGTCGCACGACTCGCAGCGCTTCCTGGCCCTGGCGACGGTGCGGCCGGCCATGACCCGGCTCATCGAGCTGACGGGAACACCGAGCCCGAACGGATTGCACGACTTGTGGAGCCAGGTCTACCTGCTCGACCAGGGCCAGACGCTGGGGCAGAACATCACCGCGTTCCGCAACCGGTGGTTCACGCCGAAGATGGTGCCCGGCATGACGACGCCGGCGAAGTGGATCCCCACGGCGAACGCCGAGGCTGAGATCCATCAGGCCGTCTCGCACCTGGTGATGAGCGCGCAGAACACGAGCCTGCAGCTCCCGGCGCTCAGCATCCAGGACGTCAATGTCACGCTCCCGCCGGACCTGCTCCAGGCCTACAAGGACTTCAAGCGCGACCTGGTCTTGGACATCGTGCAGACCTACACCGACGACGACGGGAAGCTGACGCAGAGCGTCGAATCGATCGTTGCCGCGAACCAGGCGGTGCTGGCGAGCAAGCTGATGCAGTTCGCCTCGGGCACGCTCTACACCGCGGATCCTGACGACCCGGCCACGAAGGGCCGGTACGAGGTCATCCACGACAAGAAGATCGAGATGACCGAGTACCTGGTGCGGAACAATGGCGGCGAACCCGTCCTCATCTCCTATCACTTCAAGTCCGACAAGGAGCAGCTGCTCACGCGGCTCCGGAAGGCCGGCATCGACGCGCATGCCTTCGACGGCTCGCGCGACATGGTCCGCCGGTGGAATGCCAAGCAGATCCCGGTGATGCTGCTACACCCTGCCGCCGCGGGGCACGGCCTGAACCTGCAGCACGGCGGCTCGACGATGATCTGGTACACGCTGCCCTTCTCGCTCGAGCACTACCTGCAGACCAACGGCCGACTCTTCCGCACGGGCCAGACGAAGCCGGTGACCGTCCATCGGCTCATCGCCAAGGGCACGCAGGACGAGCGGATGCCCTCGGTGCTCGCTGGCAAGCAGCAGGTCCAGGACGACCTCATCGAGGCCGTCTCCGGGGACTTCAACGCCGAGCAGGCACTTCTCGCCGCCCTGGAGGAAGAGATCCGCGAGGACCTCAACGACCTCTGGGCTTCCGAGCGGGTCTAAAAGCTGAGAGGAGAGAGCAATGAGTTCTACTGACGTGCGCATGCCGAGTTGGATGTCTGGCGTCGCGATCGGGGAGGGCTTGGTCGACTCTGTCGACCAGTACATGGGTGGCCGCTTGCGCCGGCTAGGTGCGAGCGCGCTGGTCAGCGTGGTACTGGGGCAGGATGTCGACGAGTCCAAGCTCCCGCCGAAGGCAAAGGACATGGACGAGTTCGAGTCGCTGCTGGCCTCAG
This sequence comes from Streptomyces sp. NPDC086080, assembly GCF_044540255.1. NCBI lineage: Bacteria > Bacillati > Actinomycetota > Actinomycetes > Kitasatosporales > Streptomycetaceae > Streptomyces > Streptomyces sp. NPDC086080. The sequence continues at coordinate 2,203 of NZ_JBITRU010000008.1, read as the reverse complement.
CCAGCATGGTCGGCTCCGTGAAGGTGTGGAAGCGCACGAGGATCGTCTACGACGTCAACCCCGACTTCGCAACCAGCCTCGTGGACATGGAACTGGACACGGAGTTTCCGAATGAGGTACTCAAGCACCTCCCTCACCCGGACCCGGTGTTCGTCTTCCGAGAGCCGCGCATCTGCAAGGCGCCCTCTGACGGGGGTGGGGAAGTCGCCGTACGCGGGTTCCTCGTCACCTGTCAGCCGCGCCCGAACCTCGTCGTCAGCACCATGGACGTAGGAGAGGATGATGACGACACATCGTATCGGGTCGTGATGATCCTGGATCTACTGCCGAAGTCCGGAAAGGTCAAGGAACGCGCCTTCGTGGAGTTGCTGATCCCTCGTGGGAGCGGCAGCACGACGGTGCGGAAGATCATCGACGAGGTCCGGGTGTCCTACGGAACCGGCGACGGCTACGTGACCCCGAACAACGACGGCTCGCTGAAAACCTTCATGTACGAGATGGCGCTGCTCGCAGTGCCGCACATGCTGTATGCCTGCTGCGCCAACCCTGACGTCAAGGAAGCCTCCGCGCCTGCGCAGGCGACTCGGGCCAAGAAGGGCGGCCGGCCGAAGCGGCAGACGACAGTGCTGCGCCTGGGCTGGCACCTGGGGCCGGCGATCCGCCGCTTCAATGCAGGCATCGAGCGCCTGCGCCGGGCCGGGGCAAGCACGGGCAAGACGGTGATCCCGCATGTCCGGCGCGGCCACCCGCACATCGTCCTGTACGGGGTCGCCAAGGCGCTCAAGAAGGTGAAGTGGTTCCCGCCGACCCTGGTCAACGCCGACCGGTTCGGCGACGAGGCCGAGGGCTTGGTCGTGCCCTTCGAGTAGTCGGCGCATCTACCAACGAAGCTGAAGAAGATCACCGCCCTCCGGTGGAACAATCGCTTCGCGTCACGTTCCGACGGGTGACAGGGTGACCCTCTCGGCTTCGCGCCCTCCGGGCGCTGACTGTGCAGTGGGGTGAACTCCTGGCCGTCTACGGGGAACGACATGGTCGTTGACAGGGCGCTGGCCTCTGGGTGTCTGGGTCGGCATAGCCGACCCGGGTGCGGGATCGATACCGGAACGGGTCGGCTGTTCATGCATCGGCCTGTTCCCCGTTGATAAGTCGGCGTCCCGTCATGGACATCCCCGGGCTCCGGTGGTGTCCCCGAGGAGACGTTTTGCTGCCACCGGCCGGACGCGAAAACGACGCTGATCGCCGAAGCCCCGAGCAAGACACCGATGAGACCCGTCAATGCACCAGCCGAGACATGCATCGGCCTCCAACCAGACCCTTAACGGCCTTCCATGAGCGCGCCCTGACGACGGGTCTAGCCATGGACATGAAGGAACAGAGCGCCTCCATCCTCTGCGTCGAGGGCAGCGCCTTCCTCTACGTCATGAGGGGGAGGCCAATCGGGGTGGGACGGTCCTATCCCGGTTCCCCGAGTGTCAAGGACCAGAAGTGATGAAGCCCAAGACCACAGAGATCGTCGACGCCACGATCCAGCTGTTCGCCGAACTCGACGAGATGGTGGGCCTGATTTCGCGCGTGCTCGCGAAGTTCCCCGCCGAGACCGTGCCCCAGCGGCTCAAGCCGTTCCTCGGCTCACCAAGTGTTGCGTTCGCGAGGCCGTCCATGAAAGGCGACGGCGAGATCGTGCTCCAGCTCGAAAAGCACAGCATGATGCCCAAGATCCAGGCCAGGATCCCCAGTGAGTGGCTGATGATGCATCAATCGGAACTGACGGCCGCCGTACGCGAGATCTACTGGGGCGACAAAGAGCACAGCCTCCGTTGCGAGCTCACCCGACTTGAGAAGTCGATCGGGGACCACAACCGGCAGGCTGAGTATCACCGTGTCAAGGCGACCGAGGCACGTCGAGAGTACGACCGTCTCGCCGCCCAACGTCGCTTCCGTAGTGTGATCTTGGTCGGGTAGGGTCCTGATCTTGTGGCGAGCGGGCACATAGCTGGTGAGACGTATCCCGAGCGGACGCGGATGGGGCTGCTGTCGCGGACCTTCACGCCGGAGCTGGTACATCTGGCGATTGAGGAGACCGGTGTACGGGAGGAGCGCACGAAGGCGCTGCCGTCGCATCTGGTGGTGTACTTCACGCTGACGATGTGGCTGTTCACGCACTTGGGGTACGGGGCGGTGCTGCGGGAGCTGGTGGAGA